>DATHJR010000166.1:0-10133 GCA_035286525.1 Gemmatimonadaceae bacterium
GAACGAGAAATGACTCGCCTCGCCCGTCGCGAGCCCCGCTGTGATCAGTACCGCGCCCGCGACGATCATCTCCATGCCGGGGCCGAGAAACTTCGCCTTCGCCTGCGGTGCACGCTTCGAGTACAGCGACCCCGTCGCCCACGAGAACGCGGCGAGAAGCAGTACGCCCTCCACGAACACATTGCCCTGCTTCGTGTCGCCCCCCGGATTCACGAGCAGATACAGCCCCACGAGCCCAAGCACGACGCCGGCGCTCACCCACGCGTTCGGACGCTTCCCGTGCGGACGCCACCATTGAAGCAGCACCATCCACAGCGGCACGATCGCCACCAGCAGTGCCGCGGTTCCACTCGGCACCTTCTGCTCGGCCCAAACCACGACGCCCGTGCCCAGTACGGGCATGAGGATGCCGATGATCGCGGCGCTCCGCCAATGCACTGCCTTGGGCGCCGCCGCCCCGCGTGCGCGCAGCCAGACGTACATGATTGCGCCGGCGAGAAGAAATCTCGCGCCAACCATGAGAAATGGCGGCAGCGTCTCGATCGCGAATCGAATCGCGAGATACGTGGAGCCCCAGATGATGTAGACAGCGGCGAAGGCAATCAGGATCTGCGATCGCGGCGCGTGGGCGAGAGGGCGGTCGGGCACGCGACAAAGGTAAACAGCCCAGCCTTGCTCACCTACCCGATCGTGCGGTTGCTCACGCGGCGCACGCACTCCATCTTCGCGGCCTCACCCTCGAACGGAGAAGAAGCGCGTGCATCTCACCCGTAATTTGCCCTGTGTCTCTCTGCTGCTCGCGTGCGCGATGCGGCTCTCCGCTCAACAGCCGGCGCCTCCGCCCGCGCCGCCCGCGAACCCGCGCCTCGCCGCACTCAAGACCGAGGCGATGCGCGACATCGATTCGCGCGCGCAGTTCACACAGCAGTTCGTCGACCAGGTGTTCAGCTTCGGGGAGCTCGGCTTCCAGGAGTTCGAGACATCGAAGTTCATCGTCGGCGTGCTCAAGGCGAACGGATTCACCGTGCGCGAGGGCGTTGCCGGCATCCCGACCGCGTGGGTCGCGACGTGGGGCTCCGGGAAGCCCGTCATCGCGCTCGGATCGGATCTCGATGGCATTCCGCAGGCCTCGCAGATTCCCGGCGTCGCGTGCCATCTGCCGCTCGTGCCCGGCGGCCCGGGACACGGCGAGGGACACAACTCGGGGCAGGCGGTGAACATCACCGCGGCGCTCGCGATCAAGAAAATTATGCAGCGCGATCACATCCAAGGCACGCTCAAGATCTGGCCGGGGGTGGCCGAGGAGCAGTTGGGAAGCAAGGCGTATCTCGTGCGCGATGGGGTGTTCAAGGACGTCGATGTCGTGCTCTTCTCGCACGTGGGGAGCAATCTGCAAACCGGCTGGGGTGCGTCGCAGGGAAGCGGCCTCGTGTCGGTGCTGTACTCGTTCGAGGGGCAGGCCGCGCACGCCGCCGGCGCGCCATGGCGCGGACGCAGCGCGCTCGATGCCGTCGAGCTGATGGATGTCGGGTGGAATTTCCGTCGCGAGCATCTCCGCCTCCAGACGCGCTCGCACTACGTGATTCGCAACGGCGGCGACCAGCCGAACGTCGTCCCGCCGACGGCCGCCGTGTGGTACTACTTCCGCGAGCTCGACTACAAGAAGATCAAGGAGCTCTGGGCGATCGGCGATTCCGTGGCGCAGGGTGCCGCGATGATGACGGGCACCAAGCTCGCGTCCGAACGCGTGCTCGGCTCCGCGTGGCCCGGGCACTTCAACAAGCCGATCGCGGAGGACATGACGGAGAACATCAAGCTGGTCGGGCTGCCGAAGTGGACGGCGGACGATCAGCGTTTCGCGCGGGCGATCCAGAAGGAGGTCAAAGGCGATTCGACCGGTCTCGACACCGTAGTCGCGAAGCTAGAGGGCGATGTGCCGGATTCGCTGAACATGGGCGGCGGCTCGGACGACATCGGGGACATCTCGTGGAACGCGCCAACGATCGTGCTGCTCTATCCGTCGAACGTGCCGAATCTGCCCGGCCACCATTGGTCGGACGCGATCGCGATGGCGACACCGATCGCGCACAAGGGTGCGACGGCGGGCGCCAAGGCGCAGGCGCTCACCATGCTCGACATCCTGCTTACGCCGGCGCTCGTCGATTCCGCGTGGAGCTATTTCAGGAACGTCCAGACGAAGACCGTGAAGTACGAACCGCTAATGCGTCCCGAGGATCGGCCGGCGACGGAGCTCAACACCGAGATCCTGGCCCGCTATCGTCCGGAGATGAAGAAGTTCTACTACGACCCGAAGAAATTTCCGAATTACCTCGCGCAGCTCGGCATCGCGTATCCGACGCTGCGCAAGGCGGATGGCAGCTGCGCGGCGACGCCGAACACGCTGCAGTGAGCGGATGAGCCATCGCTGTCCGTAGCGCGCCGCGCGCGCGGGCAGCGTTGGGCACTGGCTGAGGGCGCGCGGCACGCGCCGAACGACCTAGGGCTCCGCCGGGGCACATTTGCCAGCTCTCCTCTTGATTTCTACAGGAGAAGGCGCAATGTTGTTCTGTCGACTTCGACAGAAGCGCCAACCCGAGGGGCTCATGGGCGAATCATCCACCGAACCGCTGCGCGGCACGATCGACCTGCTCGTGCTCAAGACGCTCACCCTCGCGCCCATGCACGGGTGGGGGATCAGCCAGCGCATTCAGCAGCTCACGAGTGGAGCGCTCGAAGTGAACCAGGGATCGCTGTATCCCGCGCTTCAACGTCTCGAGCGCAAGGATTGGATCGACAGCGAGTGGCACGTCACGGACAGCGGGCGGCGAGCGAAATACTATCGGCTCACCGCCGCCGGCAAGCGCGCCGCGGGTCAGGAGGCAGCGAGCTGGCGTCGCCATGTCCTCGCCGTCGAAGCGCTCCTCGCGCAAACCTGACGGGAGCGCGCACATGCGACTCTACAAATGGTTGGGGATGACGCTGCGCGAGGTCGTGCATGGACGCGCGGTGGCCGCCGAGGCGGACGAGGAGATGCGCTTTCACCTTGCGATGGAGACGGAGCAGAATGTGCGCGCCGGTCTCTCCGCGCAGACTGCGCATCGCGACGCGCTCCTGGCCTTCGGCGGAGTTCTCCGTCACCGGGAAGCGATGCGAGACGAGCAGCCGGCCCGCCGATTCGAGCACTTCGTTCACGACGTTCGCTTCGCGCTTCGCCTGCTGCGAAGAACGCCGGGATTCACGATCGCCGCTGTGCTGACACTCGCGGTCGGGATCGGAGGAAACACCGCCGTGTTCAGCGCGGTGAATGGCGTGCTGTTGCATCCGCTTCCATACCCAAATGCAGATCGCCTCGTGACGATTGCGCACACCACGAAGGGCGACGGCATCCCGACGAACCTTCCGAACTCGTCCGCGATGCACGTCGTCTATTCACCCGCGAAGAGCTTCGCCGCGATGGCGCTCTACGAATCGGACAAGGTCACCCTCACGGGGCGCGATCTCCCGGAGCGCCTTGCCATTGCGCACGCAACCCAGAGCCTCTTCTCAGTGCTGGGCGTCTCTCCACATCTCGGACGGGCCTTCACGGCCGACGAAGATCAGCCCGGCGCAGCGAGCGTCGTGCTGATCAGCGATGCGCTGTGGCGGCGGCGCTTCAACGGTGATCGCGCGATTCTCGGCCAGACGGTTCTTCTCGATGGAAGCCCGAGCACCGTTGTGGGTGTAATGCCGAGCGGTTTCGCGTTTCCGAGTGAGGACGTGCAGCTCTGGATGCCGATGCGGATCGATGTCCACAAACTGGAGGGTTTTCATACGCCGGGGATCGGACGCCTCCGGCCCGGCGTGACACCGGAGGCCGCGGAGCGAGAGCTCACGTCACTCCTGCCACGCGTTACCACACTCGTCGACTTTCTCTCCGCAGAAACACTGAAGGGTGCGGGCATTCGCCCCGACGTGCATCCATACGCGGACGACGTCGTGCCGATCTCCGTGCGCCGCACGCTGTGGACCCTGTGGGCGACGGTCGCGCTCGTGCTCCTGATCGCGTGCGTGAACGTCGCCAGCCTGCTCGCCGTGCGCGCAGAAGCACGCCGCCGCGAGATGTCGCTTCGCAGCGCCCTCGGCGCCGAGCGTCGGCACTTGCTGGCGCAATCGATCACCGAGAGCACGGTGCTCGTACTGCTGGGCGCAGCACTCGGCATCGCTTTCGCGAACATTGCGCTCATCATGCTGCGCCGCTTCGGCGCCGACATGCTGCCGCGCGTAGGCGAGGTCCGCATGGACGGTGCTGTGTACATCGTGACCGGGTTGGTCTCCGCGGGGGCAGCGCTGATATTCGGCATCGCCACCCATCGCGCCGACGGTCGCTCGCTCGAGCTCGGGTCGCGCGGTGGCACCACGGATTCGAGGGGGCTGCGCATGCGTCACGCCCTCGTGATTGCGCAGGTGGCCATGGCCGCGATGCTGCTCGTCGTCTGCGGGTTGATGGTGCGCACCGCGCAAAACCTCACGCGAGTGGACATCGGCTTCCGCCCCGACAACGTGCTCACCTTTCGCGTCGCGCTGCCGGAGGTGGGCTATCCAGCGGCGGCCGATGTCATGCATTTCCACAACGCCATGCTCGAGCGTATTCGCCATCTGCCAGGCGTGGTCGCAGCGGGCGCGACGAGCGACTTGCCGCTGTCGCCGATGGGCTCGTCGGGTGATGTGCTTCGCACGGATCGTGTAGCCGGAGGCCCGAACACGTTGCCGCCTGCAGCCGAGATGCGGGCAGCAACGCCCGGCTACCTCGAGGCGATGGGAATACCGCTTCGGCGCGGGCGCCTGCTGCGCGACGATGACAGCGATCCGCCATCGGGCGCGGTGATTGTGACCGACGCCGTGGTGCGCAAAACGATGGCCGGTCGCGAGCCGATCGGCGCACGCGTGGCGCACGGCCTGGCTGGCGTGCGCGACGAACGGCCCTGGTCCGATGTGGTAGGTGTGGCGGGCGACGTGCGCGGCACATCACTCGAGGAGGAACCGATGGGGGCAGTGTACTACCCGATGGTGAACGCGCCGGGCGTCAACATGGAGTGGCTCGCGCGGTCGATGTCGTACGCAGTGCGCGTGCGCACTGAGCCCATGGCACTCCTCCCGTCCATCCGTGCGTTCGTGCGAGAGCTCGACCCGGCGCTGCCGCTCACGGAGGCGCGCACGCTGCGTTCAGTCGTCGATGCAGCATCCGGCAAGACGCGCTTCGCGATGATGGCACTCGCCGTGGCAGCGGCCGCAGGTCTTCTGCTTGGCTCGATCGGGCTGTATGGGATGCTCGCCTTCGCGACCGCGCAGCGTACGCGCGAGATCGGTGTGCGAATTGCGCTCGGTGCGAGGCCCGGTGCGATGCGCGTATCGGTGTTGCGCCAGGGGCTCGAGCTCTGCGGCGTCGGCCTGGTGCTCGGGCTCGTGGCGGCGCTCGCGCTGCGGGTCGCGATTCGCCCGATGCTCTATCAGGTGAGCGCAACCGATCCGCTGACATTCATCGCCGTCGCGGCGGTGCTCATGTTCGTGGGGACGATCGCCGCGTGGATTCCCGCGAGCCGCGCCGCGCGCCTCGATCCGGTGCGCGCGTTGCGGTCGGAATAACGCTCACTGCACGTAGCGCAGCACGTCGTAGAGATACTTCAACCCGAATCCGACATTGGCCACGGTGAGCCGCTCGTTGTTGCCGTGCATGCCGCTGTGCATCTCCTCGTTCTCCACCAGGAAGGGGTCGAAGCCATAGGTGATGATGCCCAGCGCCCGGTAGGTGGGGCGGTCGGTGGCGGCGGTGAACATCGGCGTCGTCACGATCACGTTCGGGTTGCGCTCGTGCGAGGCCTTCTCGATCGCGCGGAACAGATCCGTGTCGATCGGGCTCTGGAGCTTCGTCTTCGGCTCGATCTGATTCACCCAGTGCACCGCCGTGTCGTTCGCGATCCCCTTCAGGGTGTTCAGGAAGGTGAGCGGATCGGTGTCCGACAACAGCCGAATGTCCATCTGCGCCGACGCCTCGGCCGGAATGACGTTCGTCTTGTTCGACCCTTGCAGCATCGTGAGCGAGATCGTGTTTCGGAGGATCGCGTTCCAGTAGATGTTGTCCGTCAGCCACTTGCGTGCGCGCGGGATTCTCACCGCGCCGCGCACGTCGGCGAGCCACGCGCGCTGTTCCCCGGTGTACTGTGGCGAGATGTCGTGCAGGAATTTCTGAACGTCCGGAAGGACGTGGAGCGGCGTCTCGTAGTTCGCGATGCGGTCGAGCGCAGCCACGAGTCGCGGAACCGGATTCTGTTTCGTCGGCCGCGATCCGTGCGATGGCACTCCCGTCACGACGACCTTCTGCCAGAACGTCTGCTTTTCCGATACGCCCACGCCGAAGTACTCGAGCTTGCCGTTGGTGACGAGATTCTCGCCGCCCTCCGTCATCAGGAACTCGACGTCCTTCAACAGATCCGCGTGATTCTTTACGAACGCGACAGCCCCCGAGCCTCCGAATTCCTCATCCGCGTTGCCGATGAAGACGATGTCACGATTGAGCGGAGCGCCACTGCGCTTCAGCGCGATCATCGCCATCAGCTGCACCACGGCCTGTCCCTTCATGTCGAGCGTGCCGCGTCCCCAGATGTAGCCGTCCTTGATGATTCCCGAGAATGGATCGACGGACCAGAAGCTCGGTGCAACCGGCACGACATCCATGTGACTCACGAGCGCGACGGCCTTCTTCGATCCGTTCCCCTTGAGCCGCGCGTAAAGATTCGCGCGATTCGAGCCTATCTCCGTCGTGTCGTAGATCGTCGCCTCGATCCCTTCCTTTTCGAGAATCTTCTTGAGAAAGTGCGCCGCGTCGAGCTCGTTCCCCGGCGGATCCGTAGTGTTGACCTTGATGTAGTCCGTCAGCGTATGGAGTGCCTCATCGTCGAGGCTTTTCCAGTCGGGCGCCTGAGCGCGCGCCGGAAAGGAGATGCAAGCGAGGAACACGAAGAGCAGGGCAGCAGTGCGGCGCATGTACCAGGCCTGATGAAGGGTTCGCGTATGAGAACAGCCGGGCACCGGTTGCGCAATCGCCTCTCCCGAACCTCGCCTGCACTCGACCGCTATATTTCACGATCAGTCTGACCGATCCGGGCGGACACTTCATGCGATCATTCGGAGGCGACGCCAGCATGCGCCGCACCATGTGCAAGTCCAAGATTCACCGCGGCGTACTCACCGGCGCCGACCTCCATTACGAGGGAAGCCTCACGCTCGACTCCGCGCTGATGGAGGCGGCTGACATCCTGCCCTTCGAGAAGGTGCAGGTCGTGAACGTCAACAACGGCTCGCGACTCGAGACCTACGTCATCGAAGGCGCGCGGAACAGCGGCACGATCCAGCTCAACGGCGCCGCCGCGCGGCTGGGCGCCGCCGGCGATCATGTGATTGTGATCAGCTACGCCGATTATGAGATGAGCGAGCTCGAGAAGTTCGAGCCGAGGCTGGTGTTCGTGGACGAGAAGAACCACATCGCTCGCGAGAAGATCCGCCGCGCCAGGTAGCGTCGCGCTACCTGGTCGCGCGTGGCGACACGTGCTCGTCCACCGATGGGCGCGAGAGCAGCTCCTCGATTTGCGCGAAGAGCGCATCGAGATCCACCGGCTTCCTGAAAATCGCGATCGCTCCCTCGGCACGAACCTTCGCCGGGAGCGTGACGTCCGTCGATCCGCTGAGCACGATCACGGGAATGGACGCCGTGCGTGCGGAGGCCTTCAGTCGCTTGAGCGCCACGTGTCCGGTGCCGGCGGGCATGTTGATATCGAGAATGATCGCGTCCGGCAGCTTTTGTACGGCGAACATGACCGCCTGCATCGCGTCGGCCGCGATGACGAAATCGTAGCCGCGCTCGGCGAGCGCGCCACTGAGCATTTTCGTCATCACCGGATCGTCATCGGCGATCAGAATTCTGCGGTCGGTCATTAGACGTCTCTCATGCAATCGGTCGCACGCGTGTTAAGCATTGACTACTCCTCGTGTGTAACACGCTCCCCGCACGATACTAGTCACATGACGATGAACACGCCCGAAATCGCAGTAGGTGATCCGGACGCCCTCAGGCGCCTGGAACGATTCGGCGGGCTCAAGCTTCGCGAAGAGCTCACGACACTATTCCTCAAGGAAGCGCCCGCCCGCATCGCTACGGCACGCATCGCGCTTGCCGGCGGCGACATCGAAGCAGTTCGTGCGATGGCGCACATGCTCAAGTCGAGCGCCGGACAGATGGGTGCCCCCCGCGTCGAGCACATCTGCGTTCGTCTCGAGAGCGCCGATCCTTCGCTGGAGATCGCCTCCGCGCTTCTCGAGCTCGACGAAGAGTTGGCCCGCTACCGAGCCTGGCTCGAAAATGCCTTTCCCTCACCTGACGTGCCATGAAACGGATCATGATCATCGAGGACAACGTCGACAACCGCCTGCTTCTCGGAGCGATACTCGGTGATGCCTACACGGTCACGGAACATGCGAATGGCCCGGACGGGCTCGCCGCGCTCGCGGCGGAGCGGCCGGAGATCGTGCTGCTCGACATCTCCCTTCCGGGGATGGATGGCGTCGAGGTGCTGCGTCACATCCGCGCCGATCCGATGTTCCGCCATCTCCCGGTCATCGCGTTCACCGCCCACGCCATGAGCAGCGATCGCGCAAAGTATCTCGCGCACGGCTTCGACGATTACATCACCAAGCCGATCGTCGACGAGACCATACTGCTCGGATCGATCAGCAAGCTGCTCGATCGCGTTGCCGCCTGAGCCGTGGCTCGATGAAAACGCTCATCGCCGATGACAGTGCGCTCATTCGCCGCCTGATCGAGCTGGCGGTGCTCGATCGCGGACATGAAACACTCGTCGTCGACGACGGTGCCGCGGCCTGGGCCGCCTTCGAGCGCGATCATCCGTCGCTCGTCATCCTCGACTGGCAGATGCCCGAGCTCGATGGGCTCGAAGTCTGTCGTCGCATCCGCTCGTCCCCGTACGCGCGCGACACCTTCGTCCTCGTCGTCACCGGACGCATCGAGGGCGACGACGTCGTGGACGCGCTCGACGCCGGCGCCGATGACTATCTGTTCAAGCCCTTCACGCCGTCCGCGATCACGGCGCGGCTCGCGATCGCCGAGCGCCGCATCACCGCGAACGAGGCGCGATGGGCGGCCGAGGAAGCGCTGGCGAATGCGCAATGGATGGCCGGCATCGGACAAACCGCGCTCGCGATCCAGCACGAGGTCAACAATCCGCTCGCCGCACTCCTCGGCGACGTACAGCTCATGCTGATGGATGAGAGCCTCACTCCCGATACTCGGAAGCTCGGCGAGGACATGCTGGCGCAGTCGCGGAGAGTCGCGAATGTCGTCAAGCGACTGTCGGCGCTCGAGGCGCCGAAGACCGTGGAGTATCTGTCCGGCGCGACCATGCTCGATCTCTCGGAGCGCAGCTCGGGCTGATTCCGCGAGCTTGACGCGGGGGCGTGCATTTCGCCCAATCCTCGCCAATCGCCAGCGGCAGGCTGCGGCGCGAACTTCCCCTCCTCATCTGCATCCTATTGTATCACAAAGAGTTCGGCAGCTGAAACGAGCTGGCACGGGGCTCGCTTTTCTCCACGCCAAGTCGTTCACCTTGGCCGGACTCTCGTACGAATATTCCCACCGTAGAACAGGCGAATGGAGAGATTCTGCTGTGGCAGAGCAGAATCCGTCTCGGCTTCGCGCTGCTCATCGCCTCGATCGGCACCGCGCTGCTTGCCTCCGATGCCCTGCCGCGCATCTCGTCCGCGAGCGTCGGCGCCGTCATCGCCTACGTGCTCGTCACGGTGTCGCTCACGATGCTCGTGCGTCGAACCGGCGAGGCGGCGCAAGGCGTGGTGCTGGCGATGGTGGCTGCCGACATCCTCTTCGTCTTCGCGATCGCGAAAGTGGCGACGCCGCCGGAGTACTACGCCCGCTCACTGCTGCTCGGCTTCGCGATCCTTCATCTGAGCGACTTCTATTTTGGCCGCGGGATCGCGTGGGGGGCGCTCGTGGCGATCGTCACGGCCTACCTCGGCATGATCTGGAACGTCACCGGAAGCGGCCTCCCGCTCGGATGGAAGCAGGAGCT
>DATHJR010000167.1:0-2159 GCA_035286525.1 Gemmatimonadaceae bacterium
TGTGGCGGCACTTCGAGGCGTGGCGCGAGATCATGCTCTACAACGCGATTCAGCCGACGTATTTCGCGCGCTCCGACACGCGCATCGACTCGATCATGTGGGGCGTCGTCGCGGCGCTGGCGCTCTCGCGCCCGGACGTGCGCGCGCAGATCGAGAGATATCTTAGTACTGTAGTAATGCTTGCATTTGCCGCGCTCTACGGCGCGGTCGTCTTCCGCTACGGCACGCGCCCGACGTCTTGGGAAGCGATGATCGTCCCCGTGATCGTCGTCGGAACGGTATTGCGTCCGAACGGCGCGCTGGGCCGGGTGCTCGAGAGTCCCGTCATGCGGTGGATCGGCAGGCTCTCCTACAGCCTCTACCTCTGGGAGTTCTTCTTCGTCTACTACCCCGGAGTGCCCACGACGCTCGGCGTGTGGCAGACCTTTCCCGTGAACCTCATCGCCGCCGTCGCATGCGCCGCGGCGAGCTACTATCTGGTGGAGCGCCCGCTCGTGCGCCTCGGCCACCGCATCGCGCCCGCGATGCCGCGCGACGAGATGGCTCGCGCCAACGTGGCGCCGGTAGTCGTAGCAGCGGCATGATTCATCGCCGGGTGAGCTCGCGCACCGCGGCGGGCAGCCCCTCCGTCGCGGTCGGCCACTTCGGTGTCCACCCAGTCGCCGCCTTCAACTTCGCGTTGCTCATTCGCTGCGAGCGAGAGAGAAGCTCCGTCGTCTTCCCGCCCAGCGCCGAAAGCAAGCGCGGGATCGAACGCGGAGGCTTTGCCCCGATGGATGCCGCCAGCGAGCCGACCCATTCGCGTCTCGTGACCGGAGCATCGTCGCACACGTTGTAGACGCCGGTTGGCGCCGAGAGCAAGGCGACGACCGCGGTGGCCGCATCCTCGTGTGCTATCGATGACCAGTACGCCCTCGGCGCCCCGGGTAGCGGCGACCACCCCTTCCGTACCGTACCGATCGCGTCGCGAAGAAACTGATCCGGTCCATAGAAGCTGGCGAAGCGTAGCACGATGCCCTCGCCGCCCTCCTCCGTGAATCGCGCGGCCGAGCGCTCCGCGTCGAGAATGGTTCTGTTGTATGGCGCCGGGCGTTGCGGCCACCCCTCGTCGATCCATTGGTCTCCGCCATCCTCGTACGCCGGTGCGAACGACTCCTGCATGAAGAGCGAGACGCCGACGTCGCGCGCCGCGCGCGCAAGAGCGGCCGAGCCTTCACGGCGCACGGTGTCGTTCTCGCGCCACCTCCAGGGGAGCAGCATCTGCATTGTGGTGTCCGGCATGTGCGTCGCGAGGTTGATCACCGCATTCTGGCCCTCGAGACTGCGTCGCGCCGCTGCGGCGTCGAACGCATCGAATGCGACGCCGCGCGCGCCAATCGACTCGAGTCGCGCGCGCTTCTCGGCGGTCCGTCCCACCGCGGTCACGACGTGCCGCTGGGCGAGGAGGAGCGGAACGACGTGAATCCCAACGGCGCCGGTGGCCCCCGTGACGAAGATGCGCTGCGGCGCGCCGGGTGATGTCGAGGTCACATCAAGCTCTCCACAAGCAGGAGTGGTTCAGACGAGCGCGTTCGCCGCGAGGCTGATGCCGCGCTCGGTAAGGTACCCGCGCAGCCCCGCGGCACTTCCATCGAGATCGGCGAGCGCGACGTAGCCGTCGGGGCGCACGAGATATAGCGCCGAGCGCGCGAGCCCCGCGCGCTCGGCCTCGGGGGTCCAGGAAAAGATGTGCAGCGGCACCCGCAGCTCCGCGCACATCGCGCGCGCACCCGAGCGCGGCTCGCCGTAAACGTGCGCCTGCCACGCCATCGAGGTGAGCGGTGTGAAGTTATCGGCGGCGCCCATCGGCACCCACGGCAGGCGATCGCCGCCGCGCACGTTGCCGGCGCTCCCGACGCTCAGAAAGCTCATCGGATACTTTATGCCGATCTGCGAGATCGTGCGGAACATCAATCGCCTCATCATCGATGACTTCAGCGCGATGGGAAGAATCACGATCACGAAAAGAACGCGCATCGCCGGTACCACACGTCCCAGGCTCGTCACGAGCGTGAAGGCGCGATCGGTGGTTGCAACGAGCCTTCGAGCGAAGCCGATGCGCTCGAGCTCGTAGCTGTCGAGCAGGCGCACGGCAGCCTCGCCCTTCGTCACGGCCGCGA
>DATHJR010000168.1:0-2655 GCA_035286525.1 Gemmatimonadaceae bacterium
ATCCTCTGGCGCGCGCGCACTCGACTCGACGATTCACTCGACGTCGTCGCCGCGCACGGACTGGGCGGAATCGTTGGCGCATTGCTCACCGGCGTGTTCGCGCAGAAAATCTGGAACGGAACAGCGGACGGTGCTCTCTACGGGAATCCCGCGCAGTTCGGAATCCAGCTCGCGGCGGTCGTCGCCACGATTGTCTATAGTGCCGTTGGCACGTTCGTGATACTCAAGCTCGTCGCGCTCGTCGCACCCCTTCGCGCCAGCGCCAAAGAGGAAGGGATCGGAATGGATGTCACACAACACGGGGAAGAAGCGTACAGCAGGGGCGAAGGCGCCATTCTCGTTCACGCTGACCGGGGCTGAGATATGAAGCTCGTCGTCGCGATAGTTCGACCCGAACGGCTGAATGAAATTCTCGAAGCGCTCTACCGCGCCGACGTGCGCGGGCTCACGATCAGTCGCGTCCGTGGACACGGCGGCGAGACGGAGGCTGTCGAGACGTACCGGGGCATGACCGTCAAAGTCGAGCTGCACGATAAGGTGCGCCTCGAGATCGGCGTCTCCGACATTTTCGTCGACCCGACCGTTCGCGCGATTTTGTCGGCGGGCGCAACCGGCGATGTCGGCGATGGCAAGATCTTCGTGCTGCCCGTCGAGAAGGTCTACCGCATTCGAACCGGCGAGGAGGACCGCTCCGCTGTCACTCCCATTACAACGGAGGAGAGCGGAGTCTAGTTTTACAGTCTGGCACGATCGACCGTCCATAATGCGTGGCCCTCGCCACGCTGGAAGTTCGATCTTGCCTTTTTGGAGGAATGTTTCTGCTCCGATCATCATTTGCGGCGCTTGCCGCAATAGCAGTTTTCGCGGCCTGCTCCTCACAGCCGAAACCCGTCACGCCCGTCCGTCCGAAGATCGTCCACGACACGGTCACGGTGACGGTGCGCGACCCCGATCTCGACAAGAGAGTCGCCCGCCTGGAGCTGCAGGTTCTCGCGCGCGATGCCGAAATAGAAGACCTCCAGATAAAGCTCGAGGATACCCGCGCTGAAGTCGTTCGCGCGATGGCCAAGCTTCAGTCCGTCGCGAGCCGAGCACAGGCGGCGTCGGCGATGGCGGAGGCTGAAGTGGCTCTCCAGACTATGAAAGCGGGAGCCTCGCAGGATCCGCCCGAAGCGGACCAGGTCAATCGCCTCGTTCGCCAGGCAGCAAACGCCTTCGACAAAACGAACTACGGTGGCGCGCTTTACCTCGCGAACCAGGCGAAGACTCTGGCACTTTCGTATCGCGGGCGAATAGCCGGCACCGGCCGCGAAAACGCGAGGCCCGGTGAAACACCATTCGCGGTTCCTATCAAGCTCATGACAACGACACGCGGAAATGTTCGCGGCGGTCCGGGAACCAACTTTCCGATCGTCTTCAGCGCAGATTCGGGGATGACGGTGACGGGCTATTCCTACGCTGACGAATGGATCAGAATCACCGACGATGGCGGACGGGGCGGCTGGATCTTCCGCACGCTCGTCTCGCGTCCCTGATCAGCTCCCGGTTTTCTTGAGCTTGCGGGCGCGGATCGCACGGTCCCGCCCTTCGCGCTTCGCCTGATAGAGCGCTTCGTCCGCAATCGAGATCAACGCTTCGGCGTTGTCGGCATCTTCGGGGAACGACGCGACGCCAATGCTGAGCGTCATCTTCCTGCCCATGAACTTCTTGGCTGCCACGCGCGCGCGAATGTGCTCCGCCAGCTCCAGCGCATCGGCGGCTGACGTGTCGGGCATCAGCACCACGAATTCCTCGCCGCCGTAACGCGCGACGCAATCAACAGGACGCGCGGCTTCGCGCATGATGTCCGAGATTGCTTTCAGCACGTCGTCGCCCGCGGGGTGGCCGAACGCGTCGTTGTACTGCTTGAAGTGATCGACGTCGCCGACGAGCACGGAGAAGTTGCGGCGCTCGCGCTTGGATCGCGCCTCTTCCTCGTCCAGGCGCTGCATCAGCGAGCGGTGGTTCTCGAGACCGGTGAGGCTGTCCGTCGTGGACAGCATCTCCAGCTCTTCGTTCTTCGCGCGAAGTGTCTCGTGGATCAGATCGAGCTCGCGGCGTCCTTCGCGCAGACGCGACACCATATGATTGAAGACGTCCGTCAGGTACCCGACTTCGCCGCCGCCCGGTGCTTCGGGCAGATCGACCGCGAGGTCGCCGGCCGCGACTTCGCCCGCGCCCTTCGCGAGCCTGTCGAGAGGCCGCGCGATGAGGAGTCCGAGTCGATACGCGAGCGTGGCGACGAAAACGAGCAGCAACGCGATCACGATCAAGGCGAAATCCCTGAAGTGACGGACCTGCGCGAACGCGGTCTCGGCCGAGATCTCGGAGATCACGGCCCAATTGACCTGCGGGACGAACTCCAGGGTGCCGATGACGTCGCGGCCGCTGAAGCTGGTATAACCGAAAGGGGCGCGCGCGCTCTTCAGAAGCCGCTGCATCGTCAGAGGCGGCATCCGCGTCTTCACGAGCACGGGCGTCATCCCTTCGGAGCTCGCAATTGGATAGCCTTTCGTGGTGACGAGATAGATCGCGCCGCTGCCGTCGGGCGAGAACGTCCGAAGCAGCACACGAATCGGCGCGAGATTCAGCTCGGCAGCGAAGGCGCCAATGACG
>DATHJR010000169.1:0-15349 GCA_035286525.1 Gemmatimonadaceae bacterium
CCGCCGGATCGTCCTTGACCGGTATCTGAGCCGCCATCCCTCCCATCGCAAAGGCGCCCCGCCCGTGGCAGGTACGAATCAGCAGCTGCGTATACGCCCGCATGCACGGCTGCGTCATGCTTACCTGTGACCGATCAGGCAGCACTGCAGTCGGATCCTCGCGCCGGGTCTTGATGAAGCTGAAGATGTAGTCCCAGCGACCGCAGTTGAGGCCCACCACGCGTTCGCGCAGCGCGTAGAGGATTTCATGCATTTGGAACGCCGCGGGAAGCGTCTCGATGAGCACAGTGACCTTGATCGTCCCGCGTTCTATTCCAATCGCTGATTCGACCGCCGTGAGTACGTCGTTCCAAAGCTCGGCCTCTTCCGCGCGCTGAAGCTTGGGAAGGTAGAGATAGGGTCCACTGCCGCGCTCGATGAGCGCGTGCGCATTGTGGAAGAGGAAGAGCCCTGCGTCGAAGAGGCACCCCGGAACGACGCTTCCGTCGACGGTGAGATGCGATTCCGGAAGGTGCAGCCCGCGCGGACGGATGATGAGCGTCGCAATCTTGTCACCGAGCACGTACTTCTTTCCGCTCGCGTCATCATCGTAGGCGATGGTGCGGCGCACCGCGTCACGAATGTTGACCTGGCCTTGCAGCACGTTATGCCAGGTAGGCGCGGTTGCATCCTCGAAATCCGCCATGAAGACGTCGGCCCCGGAGTTGAGCGCGTTGATGATCATCTTCCGATCCACGGGGCCGGTGATCTCGACAATTCGCCGAGTAAGGTCAGCGGGAATGTCGCCCACGCGCCACTTTCCCTCCCGGATTGCGGCGGTGTCGGCTCGAAAGCCGAGCGGCTCGCCGGCGCTCCACGCGCGCTGCCGTGCCACGCGCTCGTCGAGCAGCCTCCTGATCCTCGGGCTGTAGCGCCGCGCCAGCGAGGCGACAAACTCCAACGCCGCTGGTGTGAGGATTTCGTTGAAAGGGTGTTCGGAGATGCGCAACGATTCCGCGGAATCGCCATACGGATGTGGGAGCGTCATGCGATTGTTCCTCGCCTGTTCATCGCGCGCGTGAAGATGCCCGCGCGACCGATCATCATTCAAGATTAGCTATCAGCGCGGATCGTTGATTTGTACGTACCATTGAACTAGAGTTCGACCTCTCACATCCTGGACCCCGTGCTCGACACCATTCGAGAGAAATCGATCACCGTCGTCGCGTCTCCTTCACTCACGTGTGACACGATCCATGAAACAACGTGCGGGGCAGATCGGTGACAAGTTGACCAGCCCGGCAGACATCGAAGGCAATCCGCCGATTGCAGCGGAAACCCAATCCGTCGTGCGGTATTCACCGCTGAATGCGGAGTCGCCCGTTGCGGCTCTCGCCGCGCCGGTAACACTGACGGCACACACGTACGTTCGAAGCAATTTCGAGATGCCGCGCCTCGACTACACGACCCATCGCATCGTTTGCGATGGCGCCATGCGATGCCCCGGCTTCTCGAGCATGGAGGATCTCGCGCAGCTGCCGCAACGCACGGTGATCGCTACGATGGAGTGTGCTGGAAACGATCGGACGGGCATCAGGCCACTGCCTGGCGGCGAGCCCTGGAATGGGGGCGCGATCAGTACGACCCGTTGGACGGGCGTGCCGTTGCATCATGTGCTCGACGCACTCGAACCGAACGAGGATGCGGCAGCGGTACTCGCAGTTGGTGCGGATTGCGGCGCCCCCGCGGACGCGACCGAATCGGTGGCGTTCGCGCGCGCGATTCCCATGCACGTCGCCCTGTCACCGGACACATTGCTCGCGCTGACGATGAATGGTGAGCCCCTTCCGCAATTGCACGGCGGCCCGGTGCGGCTGCTGGTGCCGGGCTGGTACGGCATGGCGAGCGTGAAGTGGGTCGCACAAATCACGGTGCTCGTGGACGAGTACGCCGGCTACTTTCAACGGCAGCGCTACGTCTACGACGACCACAATGGCACACGCCCGGTTACGCGCATGCGCGTGAAGTCGCTGATCGTGGCGCCGAGCGAAGGGAACGTCGTGCCGCCCGGCGACGTCACGGTTTGGGGATGGGCCTGGTCTGGCGAGGGGAAAATCTCGGAGGTCGAGGTATCGACCTCGGGCGATGGTCAATGGTACGCGGCGAATCTGCTGCCGCCCGAATCGCCGCACGCGTGGTGGCGTTGGGAAGTAACGGTCCCACTTCTCACTCCGGGACGCTACGTCCTCCGCAGTCGGGCGCGAGACTCGTCCGGAGCCGTTCAGCCCGACTCGCCCGTCTGGAACAGGCTCGGGTACGGCAACAATGCCATTCAACAGGTCACGATTTACGTTGCGCCGTAGACGCCGCGTGACGTGTCCCTCGCGCTACCGCGGAATTCGATTCGCGGTTTGGGTGATCGCCGCACGGAAGATTCGACTCCCCGAGCGGACGCGTTCGAGGTGCAGCTCTTGCGACGCTC
Source organism: Gemmatimonadaceae bacterium (assembly GCA_035286525.1). GTDB lineage: Bacteria > Gemmatimonadota > Gemmatimonadetes > Gemmatimonadales > Gemmatimonadaceae > FEN-1250. Next base: position 2,462 of record DATHJR010000169.1, read on the forward strand.
GCTGGCGCTGACCTGGTTCTGGCAAACGGACACAGCTGCCGCCACACGGCGATCACTCCACGGGGATGTTTCATATGTCTACTTCGCAGCTTTCGAATTCCGCCGAAATGCCCAATCGCGAATTCGGTCGCACGCACGAGAAGGTCTCCGCGATCGGACTCGGCGGCTGGCATATCGGACTCAAGCACGTCGATGATCTCCTGAGCATTCGCATCGTGCGCACCGCGGTCGACCGTGGCATCACGTTCATGGACAACTCGTGGGACTACAACGAGGGCCGGAGCGAGATCCTGATGGGTAAGGCGCTGCGTGACGGATACCGCGACAAGGTATTCCTGATGACGAAGATCGACGGCCGCTCGCGGAGCGAGGCCGTGCGACAGCTTGACGAATCGCTACGGCGCCTGCAGACGGATCACATCGACCTGGTCCAGCATCATGAAGTTCTCCGCTTCGAGGATCCCGATCGGATATTCGACGAGGAAGGCGCCCACCAGGCGCTGCTCGATGCACAACAGGCGGGCAAGCTCCGGTTCATTGGCTTCACGGGGCACAAGGACCCGCACGTGCATCTCTGCATGCTCGAGGTTGCACGCGATCGAGGCTTCACGTTCGACGCGGCGCAGCTGCCGCTCAACGTCATGGATGCGCACTTTCGCAGCTTCGAGCAACTCGTCGTTCCGGAGCTCGTGAAGCAAGGCATCGCGGTGCTCGGCATGAAGAGCATGGCGAATGGAATCATCCTGCGCTCGAAAACCGTGACGCCAACGGAGTGTCTTCACTACGCGTTGAATCTCCCGACCTCTGTCGTCATCACTGGCTGCGACAGCCTGGCGATCCTCGATCAGGCTGTCGAAGCAGCGCGCACGTTCCGTCCGATGGGCGCCGATGAAGTCGCAGCTCTTCTTGCGAAGACCAGACAGGCGGCCTCGCGAGGCGAGTTCGAGCCATTCAAGACTTCGTCGATCTTCGATGCCACAGCCGCGCATCCGGAATGGCTTGGCAAAGAGCCATCGCGAAAGAGACAGCTCATGTCGATGTGAGCATCGTTTCGTTCTACTGCGGCGCGCGAGTCGATGCTGAGCCCGTGGCCTTCCTCGGCACGTATTGAGTCACTGGAACCTCTTTCCCAGAATCGGTATACTATAGCGACCATGAGACGCTTCGCCCGCCTCTCCATCTTGTTCATCAGCTTCCTCGCGCTGCAGCTAAATGCGCTAGGCGGGGGCGCTGCGTGCATTTTGGCCGGGTCCACCGGGCAGATGGGAGGCGCTGACGCCACAATGGCGGGAATGGACATGGCTGGGGACTCCCACGGCACGCCAACGCCGGGGCAGTCGCCTTGTCATCAGTCCGGTGGGTCACACGCCTCGTGTCAGTCGATGACGCAGTGCGCCGCCATCCTCGCTGTCATTCAGGCCGATGTTGGAACCGCGAGCGTCTCGGCTCCAGCGGGTCGCATCGCCCTCGTTGCAATCGCGCCTCCGTCGCGCTCGCTCACACCAGACGTCCCGCCTCCGAAAGCGTAGTCCCGCCTACAACACGTAGCCCGCACTCTCCTCTCGCCTACTAGCTCCTGACCCGAGCGGGAAGCGAGGAGACCTCGGCACCATCAGGCCAGAGTCACGCGGTCCTGGTCGTCGACGCTACGTAGACCTTCGTCGGTCTCGATTCATTCATGTACGGCCGGCGACAGTAGACCATCACGGGACTTATGCATATTGAATCAAAGTGCGCTCGCCGCTCGGCCATCGTGCCGTGGGATTCCCACAGGCGCGCGCGATCCGTTGGTACGTGGAGCACACTACTAATGGTGCTGTCTGCCACAGTATCGCAGGCGGCTCGAGGACAGCGACCTGGTGTCGCTTCCACTCCATCCTGGTCCACGCATCCATTTCAATCACTACAGCTCGCGAAAGCGCAGGCAGCGGCGGGGCGAACGCGCGCGCGATACGGCGTCACTGCTGAGCCGCGTTCGGACACCTCGACGTCCGACGCGTCGACACTCGACTCACTGATTGCGCTCGCGCAGACGACGAATCCGGACCTCACGGCAGCCGCCGCCCGCGTCGTCGCGACGCATGCTGCGATCGGCCCGGCTGGTGCGCGTCCGGACCCCATGCTCATGGCCGGCGTGCTGGACTTCCCCTACGGGAAGCCCGGCTATTCCGACAATTTCACCATGAACATGTTGCGCGTCACGCAGACGCTCTCATTCCCCAGGAAGTTGTCACTCGCGACGCGTGCCGCCGAGGAAGACGAGGTCGCCGCTGGCGCGACGCTCGCCCAGCAGCGGTTGGACGTCGAGCGGGATGTTCGGGACGCGTATTATGAGCTGGCATTTACGCAGCGAGCGCGTGCGATAGTGCAGCGCAACGCCGAGGTGCTGGGAAGCCTGGCCCGTATTACAGAGGCACAGTACGGCGTCGGGAAGAGCGCCCAAGCGGACGTGCTTCGTGCTCGCGTTGAGGTGGCGCGTCTCGGGAACGAGGCAGCATCGCTCGATGCGCAGGAACGCGCGGCACTCGCTCGCCTCAACGCCGTGCTCAATCGTCCGAGCGCCACGCCGGTCGGAACGGCCGTAATTCCTGAGGAGATCGCCCGGATCGCGGTCGCCGACTCCGCATCGCACATCCACTTCGAGTCCGTTGCGTTGGGAGCCGCCGTGACGGATTCCCCTCTAGCGCCAACCGACTCTCTCGTTGCACTCGCGATCGCACATAGTCCGATGCTGCGAGCACATGAGGCGCGCATTCGCGCGCAGGGGCGCCGGGTGGAGCTCGCGCAGAAAGCGCATCTCCCTGACTTCGATATCTCACTCGAGTACGATCAGCGGCCGCATTTTCGCGACTACGTCTCGTTCTTCGTTTCGGTGCCGCTCCGGCTCCAGCAACGACGGAAGCAGGACCAGGAGGTCCTGGGCGCCGGAGCAGACCTGAGCGCACTGGAGGCACAGCACGCGGCGGAGATCAATGCGCTGCGTCAAGAGATCGCCACCCGTGTGAGCAACATCGAGCGGGAGCGCACGCAACTCGCGCTCTCGCTCAAAGCAGTGCTGCCGCAGGCACGTGCGACGTTCGCCTCTGCAACCGCGAGCTATCAGGTCGGGCGAGTGGACTTCACGTCGTTGGTCGACGCGCAGGCGGCAGTGTTCAACTATGAAACCGCGTACTGGCGGTCGCTCACTAACTTCGCAGAGGCTCTTGCCGAGCTCCGACGTAGCGTGGGTGCGGAGGTGCTTCGATGACCTCTCCACCGAATCGCGGCACGGACTCAGTCGATGTGAGGAGATCCACAACGATCAGCGGGATGACGCCAGGCACGAAGGGACTGATCATCGCGGGAATCGTGGTCGTGCTCCTCGCCGGAATCAAGTTGTTCCTGCTCTTCCACCATCGGGCGACCACCACCACTGCCTCCCCCGCCGGCACGGGGGGAATGGCTGGCGCGCGTAGCATCAGAAACGGCGCCGGTGCGGAGAGCATGCCTGGAATGGCGGGGATGGACGTGTCCGCGAACGGGTCCGTCAAACTGACGACCTCGCAGATCCACCAGTTCGGCGTGACGTACGGCAGCGCGAGCGTCCGTCCGCTCACGAACGAGACACGCACGACGGGCATAGCGACGTTCGATGAAACAAGAATGGCGCAGATCGCGCCCAAATTCGGCGGCTTCGTGGATCGACTCTACGTCAATTCCACGGGTCAGCAGGTGCAACGCGGGGATCGCCTTCTCGACATCTATTCTCCCGAGCTGCTGGCCGCTCAGCAGGAACTGCTGCTGGCCGATCAGCTCGACCGAAGCATTGGCAAGAGCAGCGTGCCCGGCGTATCAGCGGGACAAACTGACCTCGCCGACGCATCCAGGCGACGCTTGCGGCTGTGGGACATCTCGGACGCGCAGATCGATGAGATTCTGCGCAGCGGTCACGTGCGCCGGGCGCTCACGCTCTACGCGCCGGTGTCCGGCATCGTCGTCGACAAGAAGGTGATACAGGGACAGGCGGTCTCACCCGGCGAGGAGTTGTACGCCATAGCGGACCTCTCTGACATCTGGGTAGACGCGCAACTGCGAGAAGTCGACGCGGCGAACGTGCGCGTGGGCTCGCAGGCCGATATCGAATTCACCGGATTGCCCGGCCGCACATACTCGGGCCATGTGGCGTACGTGTATCCGACGCTTCAACAAGAAGCGCGAACGATCCAGGCGCGAATCGTTGTGCCAAATCCACATCGCGTCCTCAAGCCGGGAATGTACGCGACGGTCCGACTTGCAACGCCTGACCGTTCCGCGCTTACAGTTCCCAGCGCAGCTATTCTCCAGACGGGAGACCAGAACATCGTTTTCGTCGATATGGGACAGGGCGAGCTCATGCCGCACGACGTTGAGCTCGGCCGGGTTGCGGGCGACTACACGGAGATTCTCTCTGGCCTCGAGCTCGGGCAGCGCGTCGTGACATCGGCGCAGTTTCTTCTCAGCTCCGAGTCCAACCTCGGCGAAGTCATGAAGAGTATGATCGGAAACATGGGATCCGGCGATAGGGCGATGCCGAACATGCGCGGAATGGACGTCCCCGGGAACAAAAGCACGCCTGCGGCTCCCCACCCTACGCCGCGCGCGGATTCAACGAATATGGAGATGAATCAGAAGGGTGCCGACTTGAAGCATCAGCAGAGCATGCCCGGAATGCAGATGGCTCCGCCCCCTCCCAAGCCGCGGAGTTAGACCAATGCTCAAGCGAATTATCGAGTGGTCAGTGAACCACAAACTCGTGGTGTTCCTGAGCACGCTAGTCGTAGTGCTCGCCGGCACGTGGGCGATGTTCAACACGCCCGTGGACGCAATTCCCGATCTGTCGGATGTACAGGTCATCGTCATGACCGATTGGCCTGGTCAGGCGCCGCAAACCGTAGAAGATCAGGTCACCTATCCGCTCTCCACCGAGATGCTCAAGGTGCCGCACATCAAATTTGTGCGTGGCATGAGCCAGTTTGGCCTTTCGGCGGTGTACGTCGTATTCGAGGACGGCACCGATCTATACTGGGCGCGGAGCCGCGTACTCGAATATCTGAACAGTGCGCGGAGCAAGCTTCCCGACGGCGCGTCCCCCATGATGGGCCCGGATGCAACGGGCGTTGGCTGGGTGATGCAGTACATCCTGGCCGACACGAGCGGGAAACTCAATCTTGCGCAGCTGCGCGGCCTGCAGGATTGGACCGTGCGTCCGGCACTCACTGCTGTGCGAGGCGTAGCAGAGATTGCGTCCTTTGGCGGATTCGAGAAGCAATATCAGGTCGAAGTCGATCCGGCCAAGCTCTTGGCGTACAACATCCCCATCGAGAAGGTGAGCCAGGCCGTTCGCGCGTCCAACCAGGATGTCGGCGGACGTGTGCTCGAGATGGGTGGTTCCGAGTATGTCGTGCGTGGCCGCGGCCGTTTCGCGCGCCTCGACGATATTCGAAGCGTCGCCATCGGTAACGCTCCCGGCGGGACACCCGTCACCGTCGGCGATGTCGCGAACGTCCAGATCGGCCCCGAGATTCGGCGCGGCATCGCGGACTTGAATGGCAACGGAGAAATCGTCACCGGCTGGGTCGTCATGCGCTACGGCGGCAACCCTCTCGCCGTCATCAATGGCGTCAAAGCGAAGATGGCCGAACTGCAGAAGACGCTGCCAAAGGGTGTGGTCTTCGTCGACGGCTATGATCGATCGGGCCTCATCGAGAGCGCGATAGCAACGCTCCGGAGCAAGCTGGTAGAGGAGTCGCTGATCGTCGCCGGAGTGACGCTGCTGTTTCTACTGCACGGCTCGAGCGCACTGGTGGCGATTCTGACGATCCCGATCGGGATCTTGATGGCGCTCCTCGCGATGTATCTAATGGGGCTGAATGCCAACATCATGAGCTTGGGCGGGATCGCGATCGCAATTGGTGCGATGATCGATGCGGCCATCGTGATGGTGGAGAACATGCACAAGCACATGGAGCGGAACGAGCAAGAGGGAAGTCCTCGAACACACTGGGAGCTGGTAATCGACTCGGCGAAGGAGGTGGGACCGTCGCTCTTCATCTCACTCCTCATCATCACGGTCTCTTTCGTTCCGGTCTTTGCACTGCAAGACCAGGAGGGGAGACTCTTCAAACCGTTAGCGTGGACCAAGACGCTCTCGATGGCCTCGGCTTCGTTGCTCTCGATCACTCTGGTTCCCGTGATGATGGGCATCTTCATTCGTGGCCGAGTGAAGCCGGAAGCGGCAAACCCGGTGAACCGCTTCCTGATCAAGATCTACCGGCCGGTCATCGAGTTCGTGCTCAGGCATCGCTGGTCGACGATCGTCGCGGCTGGAGCAGTACTTGTAGTGACGTTCTTTCCATGGTCACAGATCGGCAGTGAGTTCATGCCGCCCCTGAACGAGGGAGCGATCATGGACATGCCCTCGCTCTTTCCGGGTGCCGGCAGCGAGCAGGCCAAGCAGATCGTTACGCAGCGCGATGCGGCGCTTGCGAAGATCCCGGAAATACAGATGGTGCTTGGCAAGATCGGCCGTGCGGAAACGGCGACGGATATGGCGCCGCTGTCGATGATCGAGACGATTGCAGTCCTTAAGGACAAGAAGGACTGGCGGCCAGGGGTGACCTACGACTCGATCGTCGCCGAGGCAAACGCCACTGTCAGGACGCCGGGCGTCGGCAACATGTGGTCGATGCCGATCAAGAACCGCCTCGATATGCTGGCGACCGGCATCAAGACTCCTGTGGGCATCAAGATCTTCGGCCCGAGTCTGGACACACTCGATCAGATCGGCAAACAGATCGAAGGTATCCTCCCGGCGGTAGCGGGGACCAACACCGTTTTCGCCGAGCGGGCCGTGGGGGGCAAGTATCTGGACGTCACCATCGACCGCGACGCCGCGGCACGCTATGGACTAACTAGCGATGGCGTGCAGATGGCGCTGAGCGCTGCGGTGGGCGGCATGGATGCCGGCCAGGTGATCGAAGGACGCGAGCGGTACAGTGTGCTCGTGCGGTACCCACGTGCGCTGCGCGACAGTCCGGAGCAGGTACGAGACGTGCTGGTCGCAACGCCGTCAGGAGCACAGGTGGCGTTGGGGCAGCTCGCGCGAATCGATGTGGTAAAAGGTTCCACACTCATCAAGTCTGAGAACGCATATCTGAACAATATCGTGTACGTGGATGTGCAGGGACGCGATATCGGGAGCTACGTCGGTGACGCGAAGAAGCTGCTTGCCGGGAAGCTCACGCTTCCACCCGGCTACCGGCTGGAGTGGTCGGGCCAGTACGAATCGTTGGAGCGCGCATCGAAGAAGCTTCGGGTTGTGGTACCGATCACGCTCGCGATCATCTTCGGGCTGCTCTACTTCAACTTCCGGAGCGTGACCGAGAGCGTGATTGTCATGATGTCGCTTCCCTTCGCTCTCGTAGGCGGCGTGTGGCTCATGTGGTACCTGGGCTACAACATGAGTGTAGCGGTCGCAATTGGATTCATCGCCCTGGCCGGCGTGGCGGCAGAAACGGGGGTGATCATGCTGATCTACCTGGATCAGGCATATCACGAGCGCGCCGAGCGAGGAGAGCTGTCAAACCGGAGCGACGTAGATGCCGCCGTCGAGCATGGGGCGGTGGAGCGCGTGCGGCCTAAGATCATGACCGTGATGGCGATTATGGCGGGCTTGATTCCGATTCTGTGGAGTCAGGGGACCGGAGCGGACGTCATGAAGCGGATTGCCGCACCGATGGTGGGTGGAATGCTCACGAGCACAGTCCTTACACTCGTGGTAATCCCCGCGATCTACTCGCTCTGGAAGGAGCGAGAGGTCCGGCGTCGCGTGGAAATGGGCGACAGCCAAACCCGGGTGCAGCCGGAAGGACCCGTCGTGGGAGGGTCGACTGACCAACTCACGCCGGCGTACGGGCACTAGCAAAGGCGGTCGCGGAGGAAGTTCGATGGGAAGCGAGGCTCGATACCTCATGTTGCGGAGTGTTTGCCGAGATGACGTCGAACGCTGAACGAACGCCAACAGGCGGTACACCTCCGTCGTCCATGGGACAGGACCAACGCCGGCGCGGGCTCGTTCGGCGCGGGCGCGCGCTTTCCTATTTGACCCTCGGCTACAACGTGTTTGAGGGAATGGCGTCTCTCGTCTTCGGCACGCTTGCGGGAAGCATCGCTCTCGTTGGTTTCGGAGTTGACAGTCTCATCGAAGTGACCTCGAGTCTGGCCGCCCTTTGGCGGCTTCGCGCCGATCTCGATGTGGTTCGACGAGAGAAGGTCGAGCGTATCTCGCTGCGTGTGATCGGATTTTGCTTTCTCGGCCTCGCCGTGTACATCTTCGCGGAAGCGGGTCACGCTCTCTTAGGGCGTGAACCTCCGACAAAGAGCATTCCGGGATTGCTGGTAGCCGCGCTCTCGGTTGTGGTCATGCCCCTCCTCGCGCGCGCGAAGCGAAAAGTCGCCGTCGCCCTCGGGAGTCGCACTCTACAGGCCGACGCGACCCAAACCGCCATATGCATGTACCTGTCGGCGATCGTACTTGGCGGGCTCGCATTGAACGCACTCTTCGGATGGTGGTGGGCAGATCCCATAGCCGCAATTGCCATGACGCCATTCATCGCGAAGGAAGGGATTAGCGGGCTGCGTGCCGAAGACAACTGCGACGACTGCCGATTCGTCTGATCGTGATGCGACATCTCCCGCCGCGTATTTCTGACCGTGAAGTTTTCCGTCAGCGTCTACTTCTGCATACCATGATCCTGGAACGAGTCGTGATTGCCGGGAGCGGAAGCACTCACGTCACCTTGGTGCGGGCGTGGTACTCGGGCCTGTCCCATGCGCGCTCCGCCAGAATGGCCTTGAGCATTGCGACGGCATCCCACAGCTCGACGTAGCCGAGGTAGAGCGGGGTGAACCCGAATCGCATGATGTTCGGCATACGAAAATCACCGATCACCCCCCGGTGGCTCAGCGCTCGCATGACCGGCCAGCCATTGGGATGCGCGTAGCTGAGTTGACTCCCGCGCCTTGCAGGCTCACTCGGCGACACCAGCGCAAAGGTGTCCTCTCCGATTTCCTGCGCCACGAGCCGCTCGAATATCACGCCTTGTTGAACCGACTTCGCGCGGAGCGCGTCGAGCGACGCCTCGAGCATTAGGTCGACACCCACCTCGAGCGCCGCGAGACTGATCAATGGTGGCGCACCAACGGTAAAGCGATCGATTCCCTCGGCGGGGCGGAACGATTGCTCGAAGGTGAACGGTGACGCGTGCCCGAACCATCCACTCAGGATTGGCCTGATGTGCGGCTGATGCCGGTGAGCGACATAGAGAAACGCGGGAGCCCCTGGCCCACCGTTGAGGTACTTGTACCCGCATCCCACCGCGAGGTCGACGTCCGCGGCCGCCAAATTCACGGGCATAGCACCGGCCGAGTGGGCGAGGTCCCACAACATGAGCGCCCCGGCTGCGTGCGCTCGCTCGGTGATGCGCCGCAGATCGTGCATGCGGCCGGTGCGGTAGTTGACGTGCGTCAGCATGACGACCGCGACCTCGTCGGTAATCGCACCCTCGATCTCATTCGGCTCCGCGAGCCGTAGCGTGTGCCCGCGGCCGAGGTAGCGTATCAGTCCCTCGGCCATGTAGAGGTCCGTCGGAAAGTTGTCCGGCTCGGAGACGATGACCTTCCTTTCCGGACGCAGTTCGAGCGCCGCCGCCAGCGCCTTGAACACGTTGATCGACGTGGAGTCCGCGACGATCGTCTCGCCATCCCGCGCGCCGATCAGGCGACCGATCTTCGCGCCGATACGCTGCTGGCACTCGAACCACCCGTTGGTGTTCCAGCTGCGGATGAGATCGCGGCCCCACTCGAGCTCCACCACCTCCCGCACGCGCGCGGGCGTCGCAGCAGGCATCGCTCCCAGCGAGTTGCCATCGAGGTAGATGATGCGCTCCGGGAGTGCAAAGCGATCGCGGAATTTTCGAAGGGGATCGGCGCGATCGAGTGCCTCGAGATTGGCGCGCGTTAGCGGTTGCCTCGTGATTTGCATCTACAGCTCGGTGCGCACGTCCCAAAGCTCCGGGAAGAACGTGACGTCGAGCACTTGCCTCAGGTAGCCGACTCCTGCCGTTCCACCCGTGCCGCGTTTGCGCCCGATGATGCGCTGCACCGTGGTCACATGGCGGAAGCGCCATTGCTGGAACCAGTCCTCGAGATCGATGAGCTCCTCCGCCAGCTGATACAGATCCCAGTAGCGCTTCGGATCCTGGTACACGCCTGCCCACGCCGTAAGGACCGAGGGATCTGCGTGGTAGGGCTCGCGCACATCGCGCTCCAACACGGCGGGATCGATCGCGAATCCGCGGCGTGCAAGCAGGCGGATGGACTCATCGTAGAGGCTGGGCTCCTCGAGCGCGCGCTCGAGTTGCGTGCGGATGTCGGCGCGATGCCGGTGCGGAGCTATCGTCGCCGCCTGCTTGTTCCCGAGCGCAAACTCGATCAACCGATACTGCGCCGACTGAAATCCGGAGGACTGCCCCAAGGCATCGCGGAAGTGCGAATAGTCACTCGGGGTCATGGTGGACAGCACGTCCCACGACTGGATGAGCTGCGACTGGATCCGGCTCACTCGCGCCAGGTGCTTGAATGCCGATTGCAGGTCATCGGCGATGACGAGCCTTCGCGCGGCCGCCAGTTCGTGCAGCGTCAGCTTCATCCACAGCTCGGTTGCCTGGTGGATGATGATGAAGAGCAGCTCGTCATGACTGTCGGAGCGCGGCTGCTGGGCTCCGAGCAGTGTGTCGAGCTGGAGGTAATCGCCGTAACTCATGGCTTTGGCGAAATCGGTATGCGCGTCGGGAGCAGTGCTCGATGCCGGCGGGTGGGGCGCTTCGTTCTCCATGTCGCTAGTCTCCATTCGCGAAAACTCTGGCGGCGTTCAAGGCTGCGTCTGGAATGAGTAACACCCAGGAATGGTGTACACGGAACCCCGATCAGGCCGTAGTGCTGTTTATCCGCAGCCGGGACACGGATCAGTCGTACATCGTTGCCGGATCGGTTGCGGCGAGCTCGGTGAGGAAGGAGCCGATGCGCGCGGCGACGGCATTGAGGAATCGAGCTCCCTTTTCGGATGACGCAGCCACTGGGTTGCCGCTACCGGTGTCCGCCGAAACGCGCGACCAGGGACGGGGAGCCCAGACCCAGCCTTCTCGGAGGCCGGCGATCGATGGACGCTTCTGGCTTCCGTCGCCAGCTGCCGACAACGGCAGCAGCAGTTCCGGTGCGATGTGCTGCATGACGCTCGTCTCGAGTTCGCCGGCGTGATCACCCGGCGCATCGAAATACGGCTTGGGGTCCACACACGCCCACCAGTTGAGCGAACAGAGAAACACCCGCGTGCGCGGCTGCAGCTCGCGGATCATCTGACGAAAGTCATTGCCACCGTGGCCGTTCAGGATGACGAGCTTGAGAATCCCCTGGCCCTCGAGCGCGCTCGTGAGATCGCTCAGCAACGCGGCCTGCGTGCTCGGATTCATGTTCAAGCACAACTTGATGTCGAGCTGTCCGGTGTTGACCCCGAACGGAACCGTCGGAAGCACCACCACTCGCGCCCCGCTCTCCCACGCGATCTGTGCGGATGCTGCCGCGACCGAATCGCACTCCATGACATCGGTAGCGTACGGCAGATGATAGTTGTGCGCCTCGGTTGCACCCCACGGTAAAATCGCGACTTGGTAGTCGGTTACGGCGACAGTCTTCCAGGTGGTCTCGGCGAGGATGTACGGGCGTGGAGTCATGTATCCAATAGTAGCGTGGCCGTCGCCGGATGCTCGGGTGCGACCTTCAGCTGGAGACGGCGATCGTCTTCACATTCGACGCTTCAAATGTGATGTTCACCGAGCGATCGCAGCCGGGGCTCGTCCGATGGCGCAGCACGCGACGAAGAGTTACCATCTGCTCGGGCCTAGAAGACAGCCGAAGAAACGCAGGACCGAGCAGACCAACCACCACCCGGCGGCAACGACGCGTGAAACACAAACAGGCTGCTCAAATAGCGTTCGCCACGGGCATGATCGGCCTTGGCATTTTCGGCCTCATCAACGGCGATTTCGACGAAATATGGCAGGTCGTGCCCGCCTCAGTGCCCGGTCGCCAATCGATCGCGTACGCATCGACGGCGCTCATGCTGCTGTGCGGCATCGGGTTGCTGTCGAAGCGCACGGAATCGCTGGCGGCACGAGTGCTCTTTCCATACCTGGCGATTTTGGTGCTCCTGCTGAAAGTCCCAGTGATCGTCAAGCATCCGCTCGTTGAAGTGGCTTGGCAGGGGATGTCGGAGATCCTCGTGGTCTTTACGGGCGGATGGGTGCTGTTCGCCGCGGACAAGCGCCAGGTTCGCATCGCGCAACTGGTATTCGGATTCGCGCTGATTCCGCTCGGGCTCGCGCACTTCTTTTACCTGAATATGACCGCGCCGCTCGTCCCCGCCTGGCTTCCCTATCACACCGGCTGGGCCTACTTCACCGGCGCCGCGCAGATCGCGGCCGGACTCGGCGTGCTGCTTGGGATTCTTCCGCAGCTCGCCGCAGCGATGGAGGCGGCGATGCTTACGGCATTCACCGCTCTTGTCTGGATCCCGGCGATTCTCGCGGCGCCGACATCGCATCCCGTGTGGTCAGAGTTCACCATCTCGTGGGCGGTGAGCGCGGGAGCGTGGGTCGTTGCCGCGAGCTTCAAGAACGAGAATCCGGCGACCGTCACCTAGCGGTCGGCGGAACGCGAGATGCGCAAGACCCGACCGCCACACGGCAGCCGGGTCTTGCCATCGAGCTTCAGATGTCACCTGGGAAGAGCCACGGCTGAGTAGTCAACTCACCT
>DATHJR010000170.1:0-2452 GCA_035286525.1 Gemmatimonadaceae bacterium
CGCACCGCCGCGGCCGAGATCCCGTTCGCGCGAAGATCCTCGACTCCGGCGACATTGCCGACGCGCTTCGCCATCTTCGCGCCGTCGGTAAGCAGAAACTCCCCGTGACTCCACATGCGCGCGAACGGCACACCGTTCGCCCCCTCGGACTGCGCGATCTCGTCCTCGTGGTGCGGGAAGATGAGATCCACGCCGCCGGCGTGGAGGTCGAGGGTATCGCCGAGGTAGCGCCTGGCCATCGCGGAGCACTCGAGGTGCCAGCCGGGGCGGCCGCGTCCCCATGGCGAGTCCCACGCGGCACCCGTCTGCTCGTCCTCCGGCTTCGCCGCCTTCCACAGCGCGAAGTCGCGTACGTCTTCCTTGTTGTAGTCGTCGGCGGCGACGCGCGCGCCCGCACGAATCTGCCGAGTATCGAGTCGCGAGAGTTTTCCATACCCCGGAAAGCGCGCGATCGCGAAATACACCGACGCATCCTCCGCCTGGTACGCGAGCCCGCGCGCCATCAGCCGCTCGACCAGCGCGATCATTTCCGGGATGTGATCCGTCGCCTTCGGATACACCTCGGCCCTCTCGATTCGCAGAAATTCGCGATCACGATGAAAGATCTCGGTAACCGGTTCGGTGACCTCACTAATCGTCTTCCCCTGCTCGACCGACCGGGCGATGATCTTATCGTCGACGTCGGTGAGATTCATGACCTGAACCACCTGCCAGCCATTCAGCTTGAGGACGCGGCGGAGGAGATCCTCGAACAGGAAGGTGCGGAAGTTGCCGAGGTGGGCAGGGTTGTACACGGTGGGCCCGCACGTGTACATCCGGACGGTCGTTCCGTCCGCGGGAGCGAAGGGCTCGACGCGGCGGGTGAGCGTGTTGTAGAGCTGCATGCTCATCCTGAATGCGTGATCGGCGCGGAGTGTGGGCGAAGCGAGAAGCTAGGCGCCCCGGTGCGCTCAATCAATGGCGCGAGGGCACAGTACAAATATGCGAGCGCGCACGAAGCGATGGCGCGCAACAGGAGCGATGAAGCTATGTCCCGGGCATTTGTGAACGAGGATAGTGGCGGCAGGGATTCGCCGCTCCGACGGTTCGTGCTGCCGGACCGCGACGATCCCGGCTTCGACGAGGCCGCCGCGCTCGCGCTGCTCGAGGGCGCGGCCGAGGGAGATACGGAGAGCGCGGAAGTGGCGACCGGTTACTACTGGGGAGAGCGCAAGCTGCGTCCGTACGTGGAACGTGCGCTCGCGCGCGCGCGCGAAGCGAGCGACGAGGCAACGATCCGCGCGGCAGAACGCTTTCTGCGCTGAAGCAGCGCGCCATTCTCGAGCGTGACGACGCGCGACACGAACGACGCGCCGGCGAGCTCCTCGTCCGCCGCGATGAGAACGGCGGCGCCAGCCTCCGCGCGATGCCGCAGCATCGCGATGACGATTCGGCGCTCGACCGCGCTCGCGGCACGAAGGTCGTCGATGAGAAGGATGCGGCTCTGCTGCTCGACCGCTCGCTCGAGGCGCGCATGGAGCACGCCATCCACGATTTCACCGTCATCGTCGCGCGATGCGGCCACGTAGGTAACGCGATCACCTGGCGCGGTTCGGGCGTCGAACCATAGCACCAACCCCGAGTCGGGGCGAAGAAGACCGGCAGCGCAGCGAAGGAGCGTCGATTTCCCGCTGCCGCGCGCACCGCGCAGGGCGACGACTTCGCCCGGCCACAGCGCGAGATTCACCCCGCGCAACACCGAGGCCGTGGCCGAGCATCCATAGGTGCCCGCTTGAAAGCTCTTCGCGAGCTCGATCATCGACAGTGCGGTCATGCGCGGAGATTGCCCGCGCGCACGCCGGCGTGCGCCTGCGCGGGCCACGGTCAGCTCCCCTCCCGCTCGCGCGCGCGACGTTGCATCGCGGCGGCGCCCACCGCGAATGCCGCGGCGCCAATGAGCGGAAGCAAACGCGGGGTTACACCCGCTTCACCCGGGAGAAACGACAGCGCCATGAGCAGCGCGCTGATCCCGAGCGCCATCGGGAGCGCGGCGGCGCTCCAGCCGCCGCGCCGCCCGAATCCCACGACGAGGCCGTGCACCAGTTGCGCCATACCCACGAGCGTCGCCGTTATCACCACGAACCGCGGTAGAGACGGTGTAATCGATTGCCTCAGTGGAGTCGCCCACGGGGTCGCGACCGCGAGACTCACGAGGACGACGCCGATGAGGAGCCAGCTTGCGACGGCGCCGCGTTCCTGTGAAGAAGTCATGCGGCCTCCCGCTACAGCGTGAACGGAGTGGTGCAATGAGCCGCGTACGAACCCGCGAGACATTCGCTGTCGCCGCCACCACTCCCGGAACCGGCGCTCCCGCCCCCACCGCCGAAGTACATGAATGTGCCGGGCTGATTTGCGAGCACGCAGTTGAGCAGCAGATCCTCCGCAGCACCCAGGAGCGCCAAAGCGGTTGCGA
>DATHJR010000171.1:0-2791 GCA_035286525.1 Gemmatimonadaceae bacterium
CAGTGGCGGGCGCGGTGCACCGCCCGCGAGGCCAACGAGATCCATCGCGACCTTGATCCCCGGTGGTCCCAGCTCGGCCACGATCTCTCGCGCGATCGGGCGAACGCGCGACTGAATCTCGCTCGCCGTCACGCCATCGCCCCGCGAGATGGCATCCATGAGATCGAAGATGAGTGGCGCGGCGAAGAGCGCGACCGCGAGCACGCCACCCCGCGCGCCGTAGCCGATGGCGTCGAGGAGCGTGCCGGCGTGGCCCGTGAGCACCGTGAAGTGATCGCCCTGCGCATCGAGGTACCCGCGCAGCTGGGTCATGTCCCCCGTACTGTCCTTGATCCCGGCGATGTTCGGGTGGTCGGCGAGCGCCCGCACGAGCTTCGTGCCGAGCTGAAGGTGCGCGTACTTCGGAATGTTGTAGAGCAGTACCGGTACGGTGCTCTCGTCGGCGACGCGCGAGTAGTGCGCCCAGAGTGCGTCCTCCGTCATCGATGCGCCGTAATAGTGTGGCGGCACCACGAGCACCGCGTCTGCGCCGCGCTCCGCCGCATCCTTCGTGCGACGCACGCACTCGCGCGTCGACTCCGCGCCGGTGCCCGTGAAGAGCCAGCGGTCCGGGGGAACGAGCGGACGCGCGAGCTCGGTGAGGCGCAGGCGCTCGTCCTCGTCGAGCAGCGCTGCCTCGCCCGTCGAGCCTGCAACCAGCACACCCGCGAGACCGGCCGCCATGTGCGCCTTGATATTCGCGCGGAAGGCGCCGCTCGAGAGATCTCCGCTCGCCTCGTCGAACGGCGTGACGACGGGGCCGAAAATCCCCGTCAGCGATTTCGTCATGGATGCGGTCAGGGGCTGTTCAGGTCGCGAAGGTCGCCGACGGTAGAATCGGTGGAGCCGCCGTCGAGAGAGATGGAGCGCGCCGTGTCCTCGAGCATCGACTCCGTCGCTTCATCGCGCACGGTGGGAGTGAAGAAGCTGCGAAAGACGGTACTACCGCATCGCGGACATGGATCGCTCGCGGGCGGCTTCGTAGTGAAGAACAGCTCATTGCCGCAGGTGATGCAGATCAGCGTCAACATTCCCTCCGGCCCATCCGACTTCGCCATTATGCTGCCCCCTGTAATTTGGACGACGAGCGGTGCAAATCGATCATCGCGCTACATCGCGCGCGAGTCGTCAGCGAAGACCCATCGTTTCGCGCACCGTGAACATCGTCCGCTCCGCAATCTCGCCACTTTTCGCCGCGCCCGTAGCGAGCGCGTCGGTAACGATTTCGGGATGCGCCTCCAGCTCGAGCGCGCGCTCGCGAATCGGAGTGAGCTCGCGCATCATCCCGTCCATTAGAACCTTCTTGCAATCGAGACAGCCCCACCCAGCGCTGCGGCACTGTGCCGCCACGTGCGCGACGGTCGCTTCGTCGTTGAACGCCCTGTGCAGGTTGTAAATGTTGCACACTTCCGGCGTGCCGGGATCCGTTCTTCGAACACGCGCGGGATCCGTCATCGCGGGACGCAGCTTCGCCCACACCTCCTCCGGCGTTTCCAGCAGCCCGATCGTGTTGCCGAGCGATTTCGACATCTTCGCCTGGCCATCGAGCCCCATGATGCGGCGCGTCGCCGTCAGCAAAGGCTTGGGCTCGGGAAAGAGATTGCTCTCGAACTTTGCGTTCCAGCGCCGCGCGACTTCGCGCGCGAGCTCGAGATGCTGCACCTGGTCCTCGCCAACGGGAACGAGATCCGCGCGATAGAGCAGGATGTCCGCCGCCTGCAGCACGGGATAGATCAGAATCCCCGCGTTGACGCTCTCCTGGCGCTGCGCCTTGTCCTTGAACTGCGTCTGCCGCTCGAGCTCACCGAGCGGCGTGACGGAGTTGAAGATCCATGCAAGCTCGGTATGTTCGGGCACCATCGACTGCACGAACAGCGTAGATTTCTTCGGATCGAGGCCGGCGGCGAAGAGCGACACCGCCATCTGCCGAGTGCGCCGGCGCAGATCGTCGGGCTCGTACGCGCCGGTGATCGCGTGATAGTCGACGATACAATAGATGCAGTCGTACTTGTTCTGCAGCTCGACCCAGTTCTTGACGGCGCCGAGATAGTTCCCGATGTGCAGCTCTCCCGATGGTTGAATCCCGCTGAAGATTGTCGACATCCGACCAAGCTACGAGCGCGCAAATAGTGGTGCAAGACAGTTCGTCCGACGCAGCCGCGCTGCTCGCACACATCGAGGCCGCTGCGATCGCGGCGGCGGCTTTCATTCGCGCGCGGGCGCTCGACCGTGCGAGCATCGAGTGGCGAAGCAAGTCCGCAACCGATTTCGTGACCGATGTCGACACGGGCGCCGAACGGATCATCCGGGCCTCATTGCAGGCTGCGTATCCGGACGCGCTCATTCTCGGCGAGGAGCTCTCTCCCGATTCGTCGACGAGCGCGGACGTGGCCTTCATCGTCGATCCGCTCGATGGGACGACGAACTTTCTGCATGGCTATCCCGAGTTCGCGGTTTCGATCGCGGCGGCCATGCGTGGTGAGATCGTTGCGGCCGTGATCATCGACGTGCCCGCTGGCGACCGCTTCACCGCGACCCTCGGCGGCGGCGCCTTTCGGAATGGCGCGCCGATCGCCGTATCGACGATCGACGATCCGTCGCGAGCGCTCATCGGCACCGGCTTCCCGTTCAAGACAGTCGAGCCGCTCGCGCTGTATCTGCGGCACTTCGCGGCCGTCGCGCAGAAGACGGCGGGTATGCGGCGCGCGGGCTCGGCGGCGCTCGATCTCGTGAGCGTCGCCTGCGGACATTT
>DATHJR010000172.1:0-7005 GCA_035286525.1 Gemmatimonadaceae bacterium
CTCCGGGGCCGACGTCTTCATGGCGGACTTCGAGGATGCAACCGCACCTACGTGGCATAACGTACTGCAAGGTCAAGTCAACATTCGTGATGCAGTGCGCCGCACCATCGCCTACGATGATGACGCGAGCGGCAAGAAATACGTGCTGGATGACATAATTGCGACGCTCATCATCCGTCCGCGCGGGCTGCATCTTCCGGAATCGCATCTCACCGTTGATGGAGTCGTCGTTCCGGGGTGCCTCTTCGACGCAGGGCTCTTCCTCTTCCACAATGCGCACGCGCTCATCGAGCGCGGCAGTGGACCCTATCTCTACCTTCCCAAGCTTCAGTCGGCTGAAGAGGCCGAGCTTTGGAACGACGTACTCGCGGCGGCCGAATCAGCGCTTGGAATGGAACGCGGGACGATCAAGGTCACTGTGCTCATCGAGACGCTTCCCGCGGCGTTCCAAATGCATGAAATCCTTTACGCGCTGCGCGAACGCGTTGTGGGCCTCAACTGCGGTCGCTGGGACTACATCTTCAGCTTCATCAAGACCCGGCGCGAGGATCCGACCGCGGTGCTGCCGGATCGGTCACAGGTCAGCATGACGCAGCCGTGCATGCGGGCGTATACGCAGCTGCTGATTCGTACCTGCCACGGGCGGGGCGCCTTCGCGATGGGAGGGATGGCCGCTCAGATACCGGTCAAGGACGATCCGGCGGCCAACGCAACCGCGCGCGAGCGGCTGACGGCGGACAAGGCACGCGAGGCATCGGACGGGCATGACGGAACCTGGGTAGCGCATCCGGCGAGCGTGCCGATCGCGCGCGAAGTCTTCGCCGCACACATGACCGGTGACAACCAGTTGGAACGACTGCGAGAGGACGTTGAAGTCGACGCCACGGATCTGCTGCGGACTCCAACCGGCACCGTCACGGAAGAAGGCCTTCGCCTCAACATCCGCGTAGGCATTCAATACATCGAGGCGTGGTTGCGGGGTCGCGGAGCCGTTCCACTCTACAATCTGATGGAAGATGCGGCCACAGCCGAGATTTCTCGCGCACAGGTGTGGCAATGGATTCATCACGCCGTGCGTCTCGACAACGCGCTCGTCGTGACCTCTGAACTTGTAGAAAAGCTCATCGGGAGCGAGATGGCTCGTATCGCTTCCGAGCTTGGTACTTCCGGCATGCAGGACCGGCGCTTTGCCGACGCGAAGGCCGTATTTCTCCGGGCAGCCACTGCGGAGCCCTTCGAGGAATTCCTGACGCTCGCCGCGTACGAACTGCTCGTGCACGGTGAGCCTTCTCTCTCGATGAACGCGCCACCCACGCCGGGCGCATCGAGGTAGGCGGTCAACAACCAGGAGGCGCGCATCCTACTGCAAGCGCCGCGCGCGCAGGATTGTCACTCGGGATGGTCACGCTCGCCCTGCGATCGCCATGGAAAGTCCGAGAATAATCAGAAGCACGGCTATCACGCGCCTGAACAGCTGTTGCGGGAGCCGGCCGAGCACGCGCGCACCGAGCGCTGTTCCGACGACGACCGCCACGGTCGCCGTGAGCACCAACGGCCAAATGCCAATGATGTCGCGCCACTCCGTCGCGAGGTACACGGGCATGCGCGCGCCGTCGACGAAGAGTCCGATGGCTGTGGACGTGGCAACGAACGCCTCCTTCGGAACATCGAAACCGAGGAGCGCCGCCGTTCGAATGCCGCCCTGATTGCCGACCAATCCGCCAAGCAAACCGGAGAGTCCACCAGCTGCCCACGCCGCGCGACGACCCCACCGCACGCGGCGCATCCAACCCGTGAGCTCGGAGATGCCAGCGAGGGCGACCACGACGCCAAACACGAGCGCGAGCGCTCGGCTCGACACCCAGACGTGGGCAAGCGCGCCGGCGAGGCTGCCGGCGGCACTCGCGATGCCGAAGCCGAAGAGAATGCGTCTGTCGACATGCTGCCGAAGCAACCAGAAGCGTTGTAGCGTACCGACTACATGAGGAATGGAGATCGCCGCCACGGCGAGCTTGGTCCCCGTCTCGAGCGCGAGCGTTGGCGTGAGGAGGCTGCCGATGCCGAAGCCGGTGACCGCAGCGATGCTGGCCGACACGAGGCCGACGATTGCAACGAGAATTCCGAAGAGCACGTCAGTGCGCTTCGATCACTTGTTCCGGACAAGCCATCATGCACGCAGGCTACGATGCCTGGTTATCGATTCGCAAGGCCAGCGCCAGACTGCAGCATCGAGGCAGCAGACGCGAACAAGACCAGGTACGCCAGCGCGACGCCGCGCGTTGACACCCTTCGATGTGAGACGCACCTTCTCTCGTTGCTCGAGGGCCACCAATAACCCATGCGGCGGAGCGACAAATGACTCACACGAGCGCGCTGTGGCTGCCCATCTTGCTGTCGTCGGTGATCGTGTTCTTCGCGAGCTCGATCATCCACATGGCCCTGCCGTGGCACAAGAGCGACTATCCCAAGATGGCCAACGAAGACCAGGTGCTGGATGCGCTGCGTCCACTGGCGATCGCGCCGGGCGATTACATGGTGCCGAGGCCGTCGAGCATGGCGGACATGAAGACCGCGGAATTCAAGGCAAAGATCGATCGCGGGCCGGTAATGGTCGTGACCGTGATGCCGAATGGAATCACGTCGATGACGCGCAATCTCGGGATGTGGTTTGTCTACCTCATCGTCGTCGGAATTCTCACGGCATACGTGGCGGCGCACGCACTGCCTCCAGGCGCCCCGTATCGTTCGGTGTTCCGTTTTGCCGGGACGGTGTCCTTCGTCGCATACACGCTGGCACTCTGGCAGATGTCCATCTGGTACCGGCGGTCGTGGAGCATCACGATCAAGGCGACGATCGATGGCCTGATCTACGGCTTGCTCACCGCCGGCACATTCGCGGCGCTCTGGCCGCACTAGCGTCGACGTCGACTCACCAGCTCACACCGCCAGATGCCTCAGCTCCCGCGCGCGTGCTCGGCTCACGGGCAGGCGCGTATCGTCCATCATCTCCGCCACCAGCTCTCCCCGCACACCACGCCGGAATTTTCGCAGGAAGTCCAGATTGATGATGTGTGCGCGATGGATGCGCAGGAAGCGCTTCGGGTCGAGGCGCGCCTCGAGACGCGCGAGCGGCAGATGCACGAGGTGCGTCGAAGTTTTGGTGTGCGCTACGACGTAATCCCCGACGGCCGCGAACCACGTCACGCCGTCGACAGCCACGGGAACGAGCGCACCGCCGGATCGCACGAATAGCCGGCTGATGGGTCCGTGGCCCAGCGCCGCTCCAACCCGTTCGAGCGTCGAGTGCGCCGCCGGCTCGCCGATCGCCGAGCGCACGCGCTCCATCGCCGCCGCGAGACGCGTGGGCCCGAATGGCTTGAGGAGATAGTCCACCGCGCCCAGCTCGAACGCATCGACGGCGTGCTCGACGTACGCGGTCGTGAACACTACGTACGGTTGATGCTTCACCTGCTGCAATACTTCCATACCGAGCATGCCCGGCATCTGGACATCGAGCAGCACGAGCTCGGGGCGGACGGCGTCGATCGCGCGCACCGCGGCGGGACCATCCGCGGCCTCGCCGACCACCGTCAGCCACTCGATCGATCGCAGCATCGCGCGCAGCCCCGCCCGCGCGACGGGCTCGTCATCCACGATGAGCGTCGTGACGTTCACCTCATTCCCCTGCCGTGCGCGGAAGAAGGAGCGTGGCCGAGAAGCCGCCCGCGCTGCCGGACTTGAGCACCAGGCTCGATCTGTCGCCATACAGCGCCGCGAGCCGATCGCGCAGTCTCGCGATCCCGGTGCCGCTGCCCACGTCTCCGCCGTTCGAGCGCGGCTCCATTCCGTTTCCCGTGTCCTCGACGTGAAGCAGCAGTGTCGTCGCTGACCGGGTGACGGTCACGGTGATGTCCGTCGGAGCCACGCGCGGCGCCGCCCCGTGCCGCACCGCGTTCTCGACGAGTGTCTGCAGCGCGAACGACGGAACGCGATCGTACTGCAGCTCGGGGTCGAGCTCCGCGTGCACGCGCAGGCGATCGCCGAATCGGATGCGCTCGAGATCCAGGTACCGCGACATGAACGCCCACTCCTCGCGGAGCGAGATCAGGTCGCCGCGATCCTCGAGCGTCGTGCGCAGCAGCGCGGCCAGCTGCTCCGCCGCATCCGCCGCGCGTACGGGATCGGTGGGAATGAGCTGCACCACGGTGTGGAGTGCATTGAACAAGAAATGCGGATGCAGCTGCGCCCGCAGTGCCGCCAGCTGCATGCGCACGCTCGCCGCCTCGGCCCGCGCCGCGCGCTCGGTGCCCTCGATCGCGTAGGAGATCCCCGCGACCATCACGTACAGCCACACGCCCAGCACGAGAAAAGGAAAAAGGCCAGGGCCGACGACGAGCACGAGCTGCCCCCGAACTACGCTCTCTACGAAACTCGTAGCGAGTATCCACGACGCGGCATATGCCGGGGCCGCGACGAGATGGAAGAGGGCGAAGCGCAGTCGAAAATGCCGCGGCCACGGTACTCGCTTGAGCAGACGGTGCACGAGCACGCCCAGCAGCGCCGCGGGCAGGAGCGAGCGGGCGCCGAGCGCGGCGGCGCGCCCCAGCGAGACAGGCTGATGCTCGCTGACGATGAGGGCGGTATACAGCGCCCACACGGGCACCCATCCGATCACCAGCTGCAGCCACATCCACGCCCGTGGCCATGCGGGCGAGCCGATGCGATCCGTGCGCAGCGGCTCGGTCACGGCGCCATCACTGCGATGCGCTGCCGCTCGTGCGTTTCGCGTCGATCACGAGATGCGCTTCGTCCCACGTCGCGCCCTTGTCGTACGAGACATCCTGCTGAAGACGGAAAGCCGCTGGAGAAATGTCGGTGATGCGCGTGCGCGTGCGGTAGGCCTTGCCGTCCGGATCGAGGCCATCGGTCGTCGAGACCATCTCTCCTCCCTGCCACTCCGCCGCAGATATCGTCGCGCGCTTGCGGAAGACATCCATGGCGCTGACGACCCACCGTTTCGCCTTCGCGTCGTACATGCGCACGAAATGAGTATACGCAACGGGATTCCCGGATTCGTCCGCGATTCGAAGCTCGTCTTCGACTCCCCAGCCATCCAGCGCCCGCGTCCCCTTCCAGCTTCCGCGCAGCTTGGGTGCGCCGTGAATCAGCCCGACCAGTCCCGACACTTTGGGCGTGACCGTCAATTCCCACTGGCCCACGAGAAAGTCGTATTGCGTTGCCTCTCGCGGAGCTCTCGTCTCACCCACCGTATCGCCCCCGCCCGGGTGCTGCGCGCGCACGGCGAGAGGCAGGAGCGCCATCACGGCCACCAACGAAAAGGTACGAGCTCTCATGTCTCCTCCCCGAGGTTGAATGCCGGACACCGCTTGTCGATGTCCGGTGATGACAACCTGTTCGATGTCGCTGCGGCGAGGAGAGGTATTTCGCCCAACGGCATGATGAGCCAGTCGAATGGCGCCTCCTCGGCCGGCGCGACACGTATGATCCTGTGCACGCCATGCACACCACACACTCGCCGCCATCATGACCGATATCATGAATCAGCTCGACCCGCTCATCACCATGCGCGCGGTAAGCAAACGATACGCGACGCCCTCCGGGAATTTCACCGCTCTCGACGACGTGAATCTCGACATTCACACGGGCGAGCTCGTGGCGATTGTGGGCCAGTCCGGGAGCGGCAAGTCGACGCTGCTCAATCTCATGTCGGGCATCGATCGGCCGAGCAGCGGCGAGGTGATCATCGGAGGGATTCCGGTGCATGCGATTCCCGAGCGCGACATGGCGCGCTGGCGCGGGCGATCGGTTGGTATCGTCTTCCAGTTCTTCCAGCTGTTGCCAACGCTGACGG
This sequence comes from Gemmatimonadaceae bacterium, assembly GCA_035286525.1. Taxonomy (GTDB): domain Bacteria; phylum Gemmatimonadota; class Gemmatimonadetes; order Gemmatimonadales; family Gemmatimonadaceae; genus FEN-1250. Next base: position 5,873 of record DATHJR010000172.1, read on the forward strand.
TGATCGAGAACGTGATGCTCCCCATGGATCTGTGCGCACGCTGGGCCCCACGCGAGCGCCAGCCCCGCGCACAGGCGCTGCTGGAGCAGCTCGGCGTCGGCGATCAAGCGAAGAAGCTCCCGTTCACGCTCTCGGGCGGGCAGCAGCAGCGGGTCGCCATCGCCCGCGCGCTCGCGAACGCGCCGAACGTACTCCTGGCCGACGAGCCCACCGGGAATCTCGATTCCCGGAATGCGGCCGTCATCCTCGAGCTGTTCGCCGGTCTTGCGCGCAATGGGCAAACCATCGTCGTGGCGAGCCACGATGCTTCCCTGCATCGCATCTGTGCGCGCACCATCGAGATCTCGGATGGACGCATCGCCGAGGAGTCACTCGCACATGCTTAGCCCCCGCTGGAGGAAGGTGGTGCGCGATGCGTGGCTGCACCGCGCGCGCACGGTGACCGTGGTGCTCGCGATCGTCGTTGGTCTCGCGGGCGCGGGCACCGTGCTCGATTCGTGGGCACTGCTGCGCAAGGTCACGCGCGAGGAGTATCTCGCCACGAACCCCGCGTCGGCCACGCTACGCGTGGACTCGGTGGACGAGGCCCTGCTGCGCGCGGTGCGCGCGCTTCCGGCAGTGCGAGACGCGCAGGCCCGGCGCACCGTCGCGGCCGGAGCGCAGCTCGATGGAGGATGGGCCGCGGCGTTGTTGTACGCATCGGAGAAGCCGAGCACGCAGCGCATCGGCACGCTCGTGCACGAGGAAGGGCAGTGGCCGCCCGCCGATGGCGCCCTCGTCATGGAGCATTCCTCGCTCGGCTTCGCGCACGCGGCGGTCGGCGACTCGATCTTCGTTCGCGTGGGCAACGGCGTCCCGGTCACGCTGCCGGTGACGGGCGTCGTGCGCGACGCGGAGCTGGCGCCGGGGTGGATGGATCACGTCGTCTATGGCTTCGTCACGCCGGCGACGCTCGCGCGCCTCGGCGTGCCGTCGTCGCTCAACGAGCTCCAGATCCTGACGCGCGACCGCACGCTCGACAGAGCTGGCATCCGCACCGTCGCGCGCGAAGTGCGCGATCTCACCGAGCGAATGGGTCATCGCGTGAGTGCCGTGGACGTGCCGATTCCCGGGCGAGACATGCACGCCGCGCA
>DATHJR010000173.1:0-3426 GCA_035286525.1 Gemmatimonadaceae bacterium
CCGGTGGACATCGCCCCGATGAAGGGCCACGTCATGGGCGACGACACGGTGTTCGAGGAGCGTCCGGCCAGCGACGAGCAGCCGTTCGCGGGACTCGCGTTCAAGATTGCGACCGACCCGTTCGTTGGGAAGCTGACCTACGTGCGCGTCTACTCGGGCACGCTGGGCGCAGGGTCATACGTGTTCAACTCGACCAAGGACAAGCGCGAGCGCGTCGGACGCCTGCTCCAGATGCACGCCAACAAGCGCGAGGAGATTCAGGAAGTGCGCGCCGGCGACATCTGCGCGGTGATCGGGCTCAAGGACACGCGCACCGGCGACACGCTGAGCGATGATGGGCATCCGGTGATCCTCGAGGCGATGAAGTTCCCGGCACCGGTCATTGACGTCGCGATCGAGCCGAAGACCAAGGCCGACCAGGACAAGCTCGCGATCGCGCTCATGAAGCTGTCCGAGGAAGATCCGACGTTCCGCGTCCACACGGATCCGGAAACGTCGCAGACGATCATCTCCGGCATGGGCGAGCTCCACCTCGAGATCATCGTCGACCGCATGCAGCGCGAGTTCAAGGTCGATGCGAACGTCGGCCGCCCGCAGGTTGCGTATCGCGAGACCATCCGCAAGCGCGTCGAGAAGGTGGAAGGGAAGTTCGTTCGCCAGACGGGTGGCAAGGGCCAGTACGGCCACGTCGTGATCAACCTGGAGCCGGGCGAGCCGGGCTCCGGCTACGTGTTCGAGGACAAGATCGTCGGCGGTGTCGTGCCGCGCGAATACATCGGACCGGTCGAGCAGGGCATCAAGGAAGCGCTCGAGAACGGCATTCTCGCCGGCTATCCGGTGGTCGATGTGAAGGTGCAGCTGATCTACGGCTCGTACCACGATGTGGACTCGAGCGAAATGGCGTTCAAGATCGCAGGCTCGATGGCGTTCAAGGAGGCGGCCAAGCGCGCGCATCCGATCATCCTCGAGCCGATGATGAACGTCGAGGTCGTCGTGCCCGATGCATACATGGGCGACATTCTCGGAGATCTGTCTGCACGCCGCGGCAAGATCGGCGGCATGGTGCAGCGCGGCGAGGCGCAGGTCGTCGACGCGAGCGTCCCGCTCTCCGAGATGTTCGGCTACTCCACCAAGCTGCGCTCGCAGTCGCAGGGACGCGCGGTGTACTCGATGGAGTTCAGCCACTACGAGGAAGTGCCGAGGTCGAAGGCGGACGAGATCATCAGCAAGGTCAAGGCGTGACCGTGCACAACGGGCTCACGCATTCGGAACGCTTCAACTATTCAGACGAGAGCGAGTGATGGCTAAGGCGAAATTTGAGCGAACGAAGCCGCACGTGAACGTGGGGACGATCGGGCACGTGGATCATGGGAAGACGACGCTGACGGCGGCGATCACGCTGATCCAGTCGACGAAGGGGTTGGCGCAGAAGGTCGACTTCAATCAGATCGACAAGGCGCCGGAAGAGCGCGAGCGCGGGATCACGATCGCGACGGCCCACGTGGAGTACGAGTCCGACAAGCGGCACTACGCGCACGTGGACTGCCCGGGGCACGCGGACTACGTGAAGAACATGATCACCGGGGCGGCGCAGATGGATGGGGCGATTCTGGTGGTGTCGGCCGCGGACGGGCCGATGCCGCAGACGCGCGAGCACATCCTCTTGGCGCGCCAGGTGAACGTGCCGTTCATCATCGTGTTCATGAACAAGTGCGACATGGTGGACGATCCGGAGCTGTTGGACCTGGTGGAGCTCGAAGTGCGGGAGCTGCTCTCGGTCTACCAGTTTCCGGGCGACGACACGCCGATCATCCGCGGCTCGGCCTTGAAGGCGCTGGAGAGCGGGGATGGGAACAGTGAGTGGGGGAAGAAGATCGGCGAGCTGATGGAGGCGCTGGATACCTACATTCCGCAGCCGAAGCGGGAAGTGGACAAGCCGTTCCTGATGCCGGTGGAGGACGTGTTTTCGATCACGGGGCGGGGGACGGTGGCGACGGGGCGGATCGAGCGTGGGGTGATCAAGGTGGGCGAGGAGGTGGCCTTGATCGGCTTCGGGAGTGACAAGAAGACGGTGGTCACGGGTGTGGAGATGTTCCGGAAGCTGTTAGATGATGGGCAGGCGGGGGACAACGTCGGCTTGCTCTTGCGGGGGATTGCGAAGGAAGAGATCGAGCGCGGGATGGTGCTGGCGAAGGCGGGGACGATCACGCCGCACACGCACTATCTGGCGGAGGTGTACGTGCTGACGAAGGAGGAGGGCGGGCGACACACGCCGTTCTTCAACGGGTACCGGCCGCAGTTCTACTTTCGGACGACGGATGTGACGGGGTCGGTGAAGCTGCCGGAAGGGACGGAGATGGTGATGCCGGGGGACAACATCCAGATGGAGATCGAGCTGATCACGCCGATCGCGATGGACGAGGGGCTGCGCTTCGCGATCCGCGAAGGGGGCCGCACCGTCGGCGCCGGCGTCGTCACCAAGATCATCAAGTAGTAGCTCGCGGAGGGCGCCGTCCGGCGCTCTCCGGTTCGCAACGGTCTTTCTCGTCAACGGTATCGCTCATGGCTGGAAGAATTCGGATTCGACTCAAGGCGTTCGATCACGCGGTGATCGATCAGGCGTCGGCAGACATCGTTCGCACGGCCGAGAAGACGGGCGCGCAGGTGTCGGGCCCGATTCCGCTGCCCACGAAGACGCAGCGCTGGACGGTGCTCCGTTCGCCGCACGTCGACAAGAAGTCGCGCGAGCAGTTCGAGCTGAAGACGCACAAGCGTGTGATCGACATTCTCGATTCGCGCGCGCAGACGGTGGACGCGCTCACGAAGCTCGATCTGCCGGCCGGCGTCGACGTCGAGATCAAGGTCGAGTAGTCTCCGCGCCCTGCATTGGCGGGGGCGGCATAGTCCAACTGGCGCACGGATCGCTTCGGCGATTCGCCAGTGACTCCAGAGAGGAATCATGATCGGCATCATCGGCACGAAGATGGGGATGACCCAGATATTCAATGAGATCGGACAACAGATTCCGTGCACGGTGATCGTGGCCGAGCCGAATCCCGTCGTCCAGATCACCGAGACCAGCAAGGCCGGCTTCGCAGCAGTCCAACTGGGTCACGGCACGCAGCGCCTGCGCCGTGTGTCGAAGGGGAAGGAGCGCACGCCGCGCGGCCGCCGCGCGTCGAAGGCCGAAGTCGGTCACGCGAAGAAGGCGGGGCTCGATGCGCCGCCTGCTACGCTCCGCAGCTTCCGTCTCGACGACACGCAGGCGACCGACTACAAGGCGCCCGAGCTCGCGATCGGACAAACCATCACCGTCGAGATCTTCAAGGTCGGCGAGCGGGTGAAGGTCACCGGCACCACGAAGGGCCGCGGCTTCCAGGGCGTAGTGAAGCGCTACGGATTCCACGGCGGTCCCAACACTCACGG
>DATHJR010000174.1:0-12435 GCA_035286525.1 Gemmatimonadaceae bacterium
CTCCTCTCGTACGCCAACAGCGCGCCGTGGAAGGACGCCTTTCACACGTCGCTGCCGATCGCCGGACAGTCGGAGCTCCTTCGCCACCGCATGCGCGCCACTCCCGCGCAGGGAAATCTCCACGCGAAAACCGGGACGACGAACAGCGTCATCTCGCTCGGCGGCTACGTGACCGCGAAGAACGGCGAGATGCTCGCCTTCGCGTTCATCTACAACGGCGTCGACCGGTGGAACGCGAAGTCCACGATCGACGCGATGGGCGCGACGCTGGCGTCGTTCGAACGTTAGGCGCGAACGCTCCTCAGATCAGGCAGCCCCGCGTGTCGACCGGCCACAGCGCCTCGATCACGCCCCGTTCCAGCCCACCGCGCACCGCCACGTAAGCGTCATGCAGGTTGACGGTCGGGTCGCAGTGTCCCGGCACCAGCCAGACCGTCTCGCCGAGCTGAGGTAGATCCGCGGCCGAGCCACCGCCGCTCGGCTTCAGGATGCCGTGTTCGTCGCCGTAGTTGCTCATCTCGAGCTCGCGCCGCCAGACTCGCGGCAGCCCGGAGTCGATCGCGTACGCCTTGAGGCCGGCATCGACCACCGCATGCGATGCGCCGCGGCTCATCACCTGCGACTTTACAAACAAGGCTTGCTCGAACCGCGGCGCGTGTTCCGCCGGTTCATTGTCGGCATAGTCGCCATCCATGAACAGATAGCTGCCGACCTGCAGCTCGCCGAAGACGCCGCTCGTGGCCTCGAACGTAAACGTGCCGGTGCCCCCACCGGTCACTAGCGGGCACGCGATGCCCGCCGAGGTGATGCTCGTCTGCGCTTCGCGCACCAAGGTCGACGCGCCGCGCACTGCGGCCTCGCGCTCGGCCGCGCCGCGTAAATGCTGGGCCCCGCCCTGGTAGGCCTGCAGGCCCGCGAAGCGGAGGCCACGCGAGACAACGTGCTGCGCGAGCGCACCCGCATCCGCTGGCGAGACGCCGCAGCGGCCTTGGCCGACGTCGATCTCGACGAACACAGTCGGCGTGCTGCCGGCGGCCTTGCACGCTACGGCGAGGCGATCCACGCCGAGAACCGAATCGACCGCGATCGCGAGTTTGATGCGCCCGGCCAGTGCGGCCACGCGCGTCAGCTTCGGGACATCGATCACCTCGTTGCTGATGAAGATGTCCGCAATCCCGGCATCAGCCAGCACCTCGGCCTCGCTGAGCTTTTGCACGCAGACGCCGACCGCGCCAGCGGCGATCTGCGCCTTGGCGATCGCCGCGCTCTTGTGCATCTTGGCGTGCGGGCGCAGGCGAACTCCGTGCGACCGCGTAAACTCCGCCATCGCCGCGAGATTGCGCTCCATCGCATCGAGGTCAATGACCAGCGCCGGCGTCGCGACGGTGGCCACACGGTCGCCAAGGCGCGCTGAGGATCGCTGCATTGTGGCTGACGTCTTGGCCATCTACAGCTAGATCTGCTTGATCATCACGCCGCGCTTCGCCAGCTCTCCGATGTACTTCTGCGCCGGCATACACTCGTCCGGCGTGTGTACGCCCGTCTCGAGCTCGCCGTTCGCCTGCATCTGCCCCGTGATCGACAGCGAGTAGCCCGTCGTCCGCATCATCGCACTGATGCCGCGCGCTTCGTCATAGTAGTCGAGCAGCTCCCAGCCCAGCTTCTTCGGAGCGCCGCCCTTCTTTCCCTGCACTTCCACGCGAAGCGCGACGAGATCGCGTCCCTTCGGCTTCGTCAGGCGCGGGCCCATCGTCGCCACCGTGACATCGCGCGGCACCACTTTCATCCCCTTCACATCGATGGGCGCGAGGTCGAGCAGTCCCAGCTCGCGTATCGCCTCCATGATGTGCGCGTGACCCGGGTAGCGAAGCGTCTTGTACTCCATCGATGGAATCTTTCCCTCGTAGCGCCACGCCATCGTCGATAGTCCGCCCGCCGTGTGGAACGCCTCGAGCTCGCCAACGGGCTTCGGAAAGATCACCGGCTCGCGCTCGGAGAGTGCCTTCACCTGCTCGCGCTTTCCATTGCGCACGATCCACGAGAGCGTCGTGTAGTAGTCGAGCACGCCCTCCAGCGAATACACGATCTGGTAGCCGAGCGGCCCCTCGGGCTGCTGCGGAAGTCCGCCGACGAAGATCTTCACCGACTGCACATCATCGAGCTGCTGAATTCCGTACTGCGCGAGGATGTTCACCATGCCCGGCGCGAGTCCGCAATCCGGAACGATCGTGACCTTCGCCTTGCGGGCCTCGGCATCCAGCTCCTTCTGCTGGAACACGATCTCCGTGTTGCCGCCAAGGTCGCAGAAGTTCGTTCCCGCCTGTACGGCGAGCCGCGCGAGGCCGAGGTTGAAGTAGTACGGAATCGCGCTCATCGTCGCCCTGCTCTCGCGCATCACCGCGAGAACGGCATCGTGATCGCGCACATCGAGCGGGGTCGGAATAAGCCGCTTTCCCGAGTACTCGCTCAGAAAGTCGGGAAGGTGCGAAACGTTCAGGTCGGCGAGCCGAACCTCGGTGACATTCGGATTTTGAAGCAGGTCGTACGCGCAGGCCGAGCCTTGCAGGCCCGCACCGAGCACAAGCATTCGCATTTAGGGATCTCCTCAGTGCCAGCGTTCGTGAACAGCCTCGAAAGCTAGCTCATCGGCCAGATGCACGTCACCCCGTCATAGCCGAATACGAGGAAGGCGAGCACATATCTTGACGATACGAAGCCAAACGTCCTGATGCTTTTCCCGGGAGCACGATGACGGCAAAGCTCGATGGTCCGATCAAGCGCGAGCTCAAGCTCGGTCGCGAGATCTACACGGTGAGCATGTCGCCCGACGGCGTGAAGATCGCGCTCAAGGGGCGACGGAAGGGGCGCGAGATCTCGTGGCATACGCTCCTGAGCGGCGACGCGGAGCTCACGCAGCAGCTCAAGATGTCAGTCGACGCGTACGCCAGGGATCGCGGAGCGTGAGCGCCGCACCCGCGCCGGAAGCGGAGCAACCCGACGCGTGGCGCGCGCGACTGCTCACCACGCCGGCGCAGATTCGCGCGCTGCTCGAGCGTACCCATCGCATCGCTGTACTCGGCGTGAAGACTCCCAAGTCGGGTGCGCCAGCGTACTACGTGGCCGACCACGCGCACCGCGCGGGCTACGAGGTCATCCCGGTGCCGGTCTACTATCCGGAGATGCGCGAGCTGTTCGGAAATCCCGTGTACCGCACGCTCGCCGCGATTCCCGGCGACATCGACCTTGTCGATGTTTTCCGGCGGCCGCAGGACATCCCGCCGCACGTCGACGACATTCTCGCGAAGCGCCCGCGCGCGGTATGGTTTCAGTCGGGGATTCGGCACGACGCCGTGGCCGAGCGGCTCGCGCGCGCCGGAATAGAGGTTGTGCAGGATCGATGTCTGCTGGTGGAGCTGCAGCGGATCGGGCGGTAAGATCCTCTCATGATCGTGAATTGCGAATATCCGTCCTGGGAGTGACACGATGCCCATCGTAGACATTACGAAGCTCGACGTCGGCGAGCCACTTCCCGGGTGGCACGACCGCTACTTCGCCGCCAATTCGATGAGTTTCTCCTATTATGATGTCGACGCTGGCGCCTCCATACACGGACACGCGCATCCCGAAGAGGAGGTCTGGCACATTCTCCAGGGGACTCTGGAGATTACACTCGGCGACTCAGTGTACGTGACGAGCGCTGGCACGGCGGCGATCGTGCCATCGAATACTCACCACGCGGTACGCGCGATCACCGACGCCCGTGTGATCATCGCGAGTCAGCCCATTCGCGAGCGCGTCGGCCGACACAGGCAGTAAGGCTCGCCAGAGTTCGGTCTCGAAGCCCCGCGCGCTCACATTGCGTTCGGCGGCCCCACCGAATCCACCAGCACTTCGCCCCGCTTCGGATTCAGCGTCCAGCGCGAATTCCGGAAGTAGCGCTGCACATCGGGGTGCCCGAGTGGAAAGATCGTCTCGCCCTTCACCACGTAGACTCCGCGAACGTTCGTCAGCGTTGCGATGCGCAGCCCCGGGAACGTCGACGGCAGCCGGCCGCCCGCACGCAGCATGACCTTCCCGCGGCGCGGGTCGAAGCTCGGCGCGAGCTGCCCGATGAGATCCACTCCGATCGTCGCCTTGTTCGCGCCGCGCATCACCGCGAATCGCGTCGGCACGTTCGAGAAGGTGTACGGTCCGAGGGCGACGGACGGAGTGACGGCATCGATGTCGCGCGTCGCGAGCGTGCGCGCGCCGAATCGAAGCAGATCCTTGCGCCGCGCCCATGCGGTGTCGAGCACCAGCCCCTCCGTGCGCGCGTCGATCGTCGCCACCACAGTGTCCGCGCCGATCAGCAGCATCACGCGGCCGAGGAGCTGGCTGTCATTCACCTGATAATCGACCATCGCCGAGTCGGGGCCAGCGATGCCGGGACGGTTGTCGCGCAAGTATTCGGCGCGCATCCGCTCGCCGTAGGGCACGGCGCTCGCCGGCAGCGCCGCGAGATGATTGTATTCGCCAAGCCGCTGGTACACAGGCGCGAGCTCGACCGCGATGCGCGCGGCGTCGCCGCCGAAGTAGCGCGCCTCCTCCATCAACACGGCGCCGACCTTCAGCGCGCCGCGCTGCGCGAGATAGCGTCCGAGCGCGAGACGCGCCACCGGGTCGCGCGGGCCGCGTCGCACCGCGACGTAGTAGAGAGACTCCGCCGCAAAGATGCGCCCCGCGATGAGCAACGTGTCCGCGCGCGCGACGAGCGCCTCGTTCTGCGCCGCCAGCGGCCGCGCGGCCAGAGATCCCGCGAGGGCCAGTGCGGCAAGCGCCGCGCGCCACACTGGCTTCATGATTTCTACGGTGCGACGCGATAGAGAGCGCCGCCCTGATCGTCGGAGATGAGCACCGAGCCGTCCTTGTACACCTCCACGTCCGCCGGACGTCCCCAGCGCGAGCCATCCGGACGCTGCCAGCCGATCACGAAATCATCGATGCCCGCGGGCACGCCGCCCGCCACATGTACTCGCACGACCTTCGCGCCCGTGGGCTGGTCGCGGTCCCACGATCCGTGGAACGCCACGAGAAGATCGGTGCGGTACTCCGACGGCATCAGCTTCGCCTTGTCGAGAAAGGTCATGCCGAGCGGCGCCGAATGCGCCTGCATCTCGAGAGCGGCGGAGACCGTCGTGGAGCAGCGCGCGGCGTCGTGGTACTCCGGATTCGGCACTGGCGAGCCATGCAGTGAGTAACAGTACGGCCAGCCGTAGTCCTTGCCGTCCTCGAGGATGTTGATCTCCTCGGGAGGCAGGTCCTGATGATCGGGCGTGATGTTGTCACGCTCGTTCTGCGATACCCACAGCTTCTTCGTCGAGGGGTTCACCGCAATCCCGACCGCGTTGCGCAGCCCGCGCGCGAACACCCGGCCGTTCGATCCATCCTCGTTGAAGAGCACGACGGCCGCGCGCTCGGAATCGCTTTCGACACACAAGTTGCACGACGATCCCACGGTGACGTACATCGCGCTGTCACTACCGAACACGATGGTGCGCGTCGAATGTCCGCCGCCGCCCGGAAGCGAGTTCACGGTCACCGGTGCGCCCGTCGCGACGCCGTTCTCGTTCAACTGCACGCGCACGACGCCATTCGTGTTGGCGATGTAGAGGAAGCCCTTGTGGAAGGCGAGGCCCGATGGGCCGTTGAGTCCATCCAGCACGGTGCGCACGCTGTCGGCCACGTTGTCGCCATTCGTGTCCCACACGCGCACGACCTTGCCGGCGCCGGTCACGCTCACGTACACGGCGCCATCCGGGCCCATCGCCATTACGCGGGCGCCGGGGACCTTCGCGAAATAGTTGATGTGCAGCCCCGCCGCGACCGTGAGCGGGCTCGGAAAACTGCTGTCCGGCGGCGTGACAGTGGCGCCGGCATTTGATCCACTGCACACGACCGACGCGGTGGAGACGCCGGCGATGCCCACGATGGCCAAGAGTATTCTCATGAGCTTACCCATGGTGATAGACCCCACTCAGCGCGTCCTCGCCCCTGGGCATGCTGCCGGCGCGGCTCGCGAGTGCTTGTTCCTCTGCCATGCCTACCTCCAGCTCGACTTCCTGTTCCAGTATCTCGAGTCGTTCGGTCGAAATCCCGCGCCCATTCAACCATTGCTCGAACATCGCGATCGGTTCGCGCTGTCCCCACAAGCCGAAGAGTTCGGAATCGAAGGTGCGGCGGGCCTCCTGCTCGTCGTGCGTCGCATGGCCACCCATCCGAAACGTTTCGGCGATCAGGAGCGCTGGCCCCTCGCCTCGCCTGCAGCGATCTGCTGCGAGCGAGGTGAGCGCGTAACCATCGAGCACGTTGTTTCCGTCGAACACGCCGCCCCAAACCCCGTACGCCTGCGGCCAGTTCGCGAAGCTGTTCGGCGCCGGCTCGAGATGGTGCTGGGCTAAACGTGTGCCAAGGGCGACCTGGTTGTTCTGGATGATGAAAATCGCCGGCACGCGTCTCACCGCGGCGAAGTTCAGCCCCTCATGAAAAACGCCCGCCTTCGTGCTTCCGTCACCAATCCACGTGAGGACCACGTTGTCGCGCCCCTGCGCGCGCAGAGCAAGCGCGATTCCGGCCACGACCGCCGCGCAATCGCCCACGATGCTTACCGGCGGCAGAATACCGCGGGAAAAGTCGCCGTAGTGGCCGTCCCGCCCGTGCGAGGGGCTGTCTCCGGTACCCATGTAGGCCCTGAAGATGTCCGCCGCCGGCATTCCCATCTCGTTGCAGGCACCCGAGTTACGAATCATTGGCGCGACGATGTCCGCGTTTGGCCCGCGTCTGAGCGCGTGCACGGGACCCACCGTCGCCGCCTCCTCGCCGGTGCCGAGCCATGCTTTCGAGATGACCCCCTGCTTCACGAATCGCTTGAGCGCGACGTCGATTAGCCGGGTGCGCACCAGGCCGCGATAGAGGTCGAGTAGCTGAGGCTCGCCGAGGGCGTCGATGACGGCCGCCCGCTCGGGATGCTGCGCGAGGGTAGCCGCGAAGCGCGCGCGCTCAGCGTCATCGGGGATCCAGGTGACGTATTCGGGTGGCTCGAAGGCGGCGTATCGCTTCATGGAATGAAATCTGGCCGTTCGCCGCGACACGCTGCAATAGGCCCGCGGCGACCGTACGCAACGGTGCGGTCAGCGTCCAAATATTCTGTCGAGCATTCCGCCGCTCCCTCGCGCGGGGCCCGCCGCGTGCGCCAGTGCGGCGGCGAATTCCGGCGCCGTCTGATATCGCTCCGCAGGCTCGCGCTGCATGCTCTTCTGCAGCACTCGCTCGACGCCCTCCGGGAGGTCGAGATCCGGCCGAGCCGCGCGGATCGGTGTGGGCTCGCTCCGGAGCCGCGCGATCATGATCTCCTGCTGCGTGCGGCCGATGAATGGCAGCTTGCCGCTCAGCATCTCGTACGCCATGAGGCCGAGCGAGTACACGTCGGTGCGCGGATCGAGCGGCTTGCCGCGCAGCTGCTCCGGACTCATGAACTCGGGGGTGCCGAGCACGATGCCGGTGGCCGTGAGCTTCTTGAGCTCGGGGCCCACTACGCGCTCCTTGGCGAGCCCGAAATCCATCACGATCGCCCGCTCGCGGCCTTTGGGATCGCTGCTGATCATGATGTTCTCGGGTTTGAGATCGCGATGGACGATCCCGAGCTCGTGCGCGACGTGCAGTCCCGCTGCGATGTCGGTGATGTAGCGAACCGTGACCTCGAGCGAGAGCTGCCTGGCGCGGTTGGTCACGTCGCACAGCAGCTCACCCTGCACGAACGGCATGACGACGTATACGATCCCGTTGCTCGTCTCGCCGAGTCGGATGATGTGGCACACGTTCGGATGCGCGAGCCGCCCCGCGAGCTCGGCCTCGCGTCGGAGCCGCGCCATCGCGTTGCGATCCTGGCTCAGCGCCGGGGACAAGATCTTTATCGCGACCTGTTCCTTCTTGATCACGTCGTCGGCGAGGTAGACGAAGGACATTCCGCCCTCGCCGATCTTGCGCGTTACGACGTATCGCAGATCGAGCGTCTCGCCGACGAGCCTGGAGAAGTCGGCCGGCTGGCCCGGGGCAGGACCCTGCGGACCCGGCCGTCGGGTGGTCGCCCGAGTCTCGGCGCCGGGCGGCTGAAAGACGCGCGCGTGCGAGGGAGGAGCGAGAGGCGGTTGCGTGAGCGGCTGAGATGTCGGATTCGGGCTCGCTGGCGAGGACGAGATTGGCTCGAGCCTCGCCCCGTCGCGCGTGCAGAATCGTGCGTCGTCGGTGTAGACGGTTTCACAGATGGGGCAGCGCGCGCTCATGCCGAAACTACGTGCGATTCAGGTGCACACGCGATTCCGGCCCTGTGCCTTCGCCCGGTACAGCGCCTCGTCCGCCAGCGCGATGAGCTCCTCCGGTGCCTGCACCTGCGACGAGAGCACCGTCGCGACACCGATGCTCACGGTCACCGCCGGCATCGGGACGAGCCCTTCCTGCGGCTGATCCATCACGCGCGCCCGAATGCGCTCGGCCACCTTCACCGCGCCTTCTTCGCCCGTCTCGGGCAGGATGACCACGAACTCCTCGCCGCCGTAGCGCGCGACGACATCCACGGAGCGGGCCTCGCGCTGCAGCACGCGGGCGACTCCGCGCAGCGCCTCGTCGCCCGCGAGGTGGCCGAAGCTGTCGTTCACCGCCTTGAAGTGATCGAGATCGACCATCAGGAGCGACAGCGTGAGCGAGTACCGGCGCGCGCGATCGAGCTCGGACTCGAGCCGCTCCGTCAGGGCGCGGCGATTGAGCGCCAGGGTCAGCGAGTCCGTGAGCGCGAGTACCTCGAGGCGCTCGTTGTCCGCGCGCGTGGTCTCCATCGCCTGCGCGCGCTGGATCGCGCTCACCGCGGCCCTCACCACGTCATCTGCGAAGTCCACGTCCGATGCCTTGAGCGACGGCTCGCCCTCGAGCGTGCGGAGGAACACGACGCCCGCCTCGATGCCATCGATCCGGAACGGCAGGGCGATCACCGACCGCACCTTCACGTCACTGCGCGAGCTCGCCCACTCCTTGCGCGCCTCCGCGTAGAGAGGGCTCGTCGACACATCTTCCACGAGCACCGGCTCGGCCGTCTCGAGCGCCGTACTGATCTCCGGGTATCGCTTCAGCTCGATCTCGAGGTGCCGCAGCCCCGGCGTCTCGTACGCGGCGGCGACGACACCAACGGCGTCGCCGGGGCGCGCGAGGATCAGCGAGCAGTGCGAGACATCGAGCGCGTGCGCAACGCGCCGCACGAGGATGTGGTACAGCTCCACCGGCGAGAAGTCGCCGTGTACCTCCTGCAGAATGTCCACGAGCTGGCGCCGCTTCTCAGCCTCCGTGCGCACCTGCGCGAGCTCCACCTCGGTCGAGAGCAGGGCGTGACGCGCATGCAGAATTTCGCGGCGAAGACGGAGCTGCATGCGCACGCGCGCGAGTAGCTCGCGCACGTGAAACGGCTTGCTCAGGAAGTCCGTGGCCCCGAATTTCAGCACCTGCATCGACATCTCATCGGGCGCCGTCGGCGACATCACGAGCACCGGCATGTCGCGCCACTGCTCCTCGCCGCGCATGCGCTCGAGCAACTGGTACCCATCGGCGGGCTCCGGTCCCATGTCGATCATCAGAAGATCGGGGGACGTCACCTTGAGATGATCCATCACGCCGCGTCCGCCCGGCGCGACCGCGACGTCGTAGCCCTGGTCGCGGAGAAGCCACGTGAGCGTGCGCGAGAGCACGAAGTCCTCATCGGCGATGAGGATGCGCGCTCTATCCATTCCCGAGCACGCTCCGGAGCCCGTCGTACTCGATGTTGCCGCCACTCAACACGGCGACGGTCTTTCCGCGCGGCTCGACGCGCCCGCTCTGCAGCGCCGCGATCGTGATCGCGCCGCTCGGCTCGGCCACGATCTTGAGCCGATCGAGCAGATAGCGCATCGCGGGCGCGAGCTCGGAATCCTCGACGGTGACCACCTCGTCGATGTACGCGGCGTGGTGCGCGAACGGGACCGTGCCGATCTGCGTCGCGAGCAGTCCGTCGGCCAGGCTGCCGGTGGCATCGAGTCTCACCGGCGCGCCCGCCGCCCGCGCGCGACTGAGCTTCGCCGCGCCCGCCGGCTCTACGCCGATCACCCGCGCGCTCGGCGCGAGCAGCTTCACGGCCGTCGCAACGCCGGCGCTCAGCCCACCGCCGCCCACGGGCACCAGCACGGTGCCGACGTCGGGAAGGTCCTCCATGATCTCGAGTCCGGCGGTTCCCTGCCCCGCGATGATGCGCGCATCATCGTAGGGAGGCACGAGCACGCTCCCGGTCTCCTTCGCGAGCTGCTCCGCGCGCTCCATGCGATCGGAGGTCGTGGTGCCCGCGAGCTCCACCTTGCCGCCCAACCGCTCGACACCGGCCCGCTTCACCGCGGTAACGGTGGTGGGCATCACGAGCGTCGCGTGGACGCCGAAGATGCGCGCCGCGAATGCAACGGCCTGCGCGTGATTGCCGGACGACGGGGCGATGACGCCGCGCGCGCGAGTCGCCGCCGGGAGGCCGGCGAGAAAGACGTACGCGCCGCGGAACTTGAAGGCGCCGCCGCGCTGCAGCATCTCGGGCTTGACGAAGATCGCGCCGCCGCCGAGGTGCTCCGAGAGATCCTCGGCGGGGAGCAACGGCGTGCGCACCGCCACGCCGCGCAGCACGCGCGCCGCCGCGCGGATCTGGTCAAGGGAGACAAGCCGAATGGTGTCCCCGAGCGCGGACGTTGCCGCGGTGGCGGACACCGTCATCGGCTCTACCCTTCCTCTTCTTCGTCGGGCGACACGGACACCGGCTCTTCGAGTCCCTCGTCGCCGCCCTCGTCATCCTCGATCACCACGCGCGCGACGTCGCACACGATGTCTCCCTCGTCGAGGTGCACGAGCTTGACGCCTTGCGTGTTTCGCCCGCTCACGCGAATCCCCTTCACGGGCATTCGGATCACGATTCCCTGCTTGGTGATGAGCATCAACTCGTCATCGGGAAGGACTTCCTTGAGCGCGACCACTTCGCCCGTCTTGTCGGTGCGGTTGAGCGTGAGAATTCCCTTGCCGCCGCGCTTCTGCACGCGGTACTCCTCGATCGGCGAGCACTTCCCCATTCCCCGCGCCGTCACGACGAGCAGCGTCGCATCGCGCTTGATCACGACCATTCCCTTCACTTCGTCCCCTTTCGAGAGCTCCACGCCCTTCACACCGGTCGTGTCGCGCCCCATCTCGCGGACGTCGTTCTCGTGGAAACGGATCGAGAGACCGTATTTCGTCGCCAGCACGATGTCGTTGTTGCCTTCGGTGATCTGGACGTCGATGAGCTGATCGCCCGGCTCGATCTTGATCGCCTTGATGCCGGTCGAGCGCGGATTGCTGTACTCCGTCAACGCCGACTTCTTCACCGTGCCGAGCTGCGTGACGAAGAGCAGGAACTGCTTGTCACTGAACTCGCGTACCGGGACCATCGCCCGGATGGTCGTGTCTACCGTGACGTTGATCAGATTCACGACCGGCTTGCCCTTTGCCGCGCGGCCCGCCAGCGGAATCTCGTGCACCTTGAGCCAGAAGCAGCGACCGTCGCTCGTAAAGAACAGTATGTAATCATGTGTGGACGCGATGAACAGGTGCTCGACGAAATCCTCGTCCTTGAGTCCCTGTCCATTGAGCCCTCGTCCGCCCCTTCGTTGCTTTTTATACGTCGACACGGAGGTGCGCTTGATGTAGCCCGAGTGAGACACGGTGACCACCATGTCTTCCTCGGCGATCAGGTCCTCGATCGTGAACTCGCCTTCGTCGCTCGTGATCTCGGTGCGCCGGTCATCGCCGTACTTGTTGGAGAGCGCCTGCAGCTCGCTCGTCATGATCTGCATGCGACGGTCGCGCGAAGCGAGGATGGAGCGCAACTCCTTGATCTCGGCGCGCACCTCCGCGAGCTCCGCCTCCAGCTTCTCGATCTCGAGGCCGGTGAGCTTTGCAAGGCGCATGTTGAGAATCGCCTCGGCCTGCCGCTCGCTCAGCTTGAACCGCTTCTGAAGCTGCGTGCTCGCGGTCGGCGTGTCCTCGGCCGCGCGAATGAGCTTGATCACCTCGTCGATGTTGTCGACGGCAATCTTGAGCCCCTCGAGGATGTGCTCGCGGTCGAGCGCCTTGGTGAGATCGAACTGCGTGCGGCGAACGATGACTTCGTGGCGGTGCGTGATGTAGTGCTCGAGGAGCTCCTTGAGCGGCATCACCTTCGGCACGAGTTGCCCGGTATTGACGTCCGGCACCAGCGCCAGGTTGATGACGCCGAAGGTCGACTGCATCGTGGTGTGCTTGTACAGCTGGTTCAGCACGACCCGCGGAATGGCATCGCGCTTGAGCTCGATGACGATGCGCATGCCATCGCGA
>DATHJR010000175.1:0-8945 GCA_035286525.1 Gemmatimonadaceae bacterium
GCACTTCGCCCGCGACCATGTTGAGATTCTCCCACCCCCCTACCGAGAAGAGCACGGGGATGAACGCCGCGGCGAGTCCAGTCACGAGCGGCGGCAGCTTCTCGGCCGACACGATGGGTACGGGCGCCGGAATGCGATTCCACAACACGATCACGCCAAACATGAGGGCGCCGAGGGCAACGAGCTTGCTCATGACGAGCGTGTTCTGTACGGCGGCGCCGAGCCGAAGGCCGCGATAGTTCGTCGCGGTGAGGATCAGCAGTACGGCGACGGCGACGACGGTCGTGCCGCCGACGGGAGCGAGATCGAAGAATCGCCCGACATAATTCGCGAAGGCGAGGGCCACCGCGGCGGCCGCGCCGCTCGCGATCGTGGTGAGAATCATCCAGCCGTAGATGAATGCCGCCATCTCTCCGAAAGCCCGGCGAATGTAGACGAAGGGTCCGCCCGCATCGGGGAGCATCGCGCCCAGCTCCGCGAACGTGAGCGCGCCCGCGAGCGCGATGAGGCCGCCGATCATCCAGATCGCGAGCACCCAGCCGCCGGTCGGCAGCGTTCGCGCGACCTGTGCCGGCGTGAAGAAAATCCCTCCGCCGATGATGCCGCCAACCACGATCATCGTAGCGGAGAGCAGCCCGAGCTCGCGGGGCAGCGAGCGCGGAGGTGTGTCGCTCATGCGACGCTCCTACGTCCGCTCACCCGGCGGGATTGATGACCATCACGAGCTGATCGCCGGGCGAGACATCAATCTCCTCGGACACCGGCGTCCGATTGCCGCCGATCGGGTCGCCCACGAAGCGCAGGGTCGACCCATTGAAGACGAGGTAACGTGGAATGGTGAGCACCGTCGTCTTGAGTCCGGGCGCGATGCCGAGTCGCGTGCGCTGGCCGTTCACGACCACGTACACCGTCATGTCGTTGAAGTCATTGTTCTGGACATCGATGGTCGTCGTGGCGGGGCCGCTATCGGTGTTCGGCGCGGCGCCGCTCGTGCGGCAGCCGAGCGTCGGTGCGAGGGCGAGGAGCACGCACATTCCGATTCGACGTAACGATCTGATGGTGCCGTGCATTGGCTGGTGCTCCCGGTTCGCCCTCTGTCATCTGGCATGGAACAAATGCAGTGCAAGAGTGGGGCGACAGTCGTTGCTGTGCCAGTGGTAGCCCCGTGCGGCGATTTCGCTGCGCCGCGGCGGGCAAGCCCGGGGCCTTAGATTTCGCGCGAGCGCCGTCCGGTCGCACGCCGGCGAGTCGTCGCTCAGCAGCCTGTCTTCCACGTACGAGCACTGGTGTGACCATCCCTCAAAATGAAATCGCGGCCTCGCTCCTCGACGTCGAGGAGGACATGGAGGCGCGCGCCGGGCACCTCTTCGTCGATCTCGTCGCGGAGTATTTCGCGGCGACGCGCGACGCGTCCGGCCGTGTTTCCACGGGGCGCAGCGCAGATGAGCTGGCCGCGCGTTTCGCCGAGCCGCTGCCGGCCGCGGGGCGACCGCTGGAGGAGATCGTGCGCCGGCTGCAAACGGACGTGATCGCCGACGCGAATCAGTTGATGCATCCGATGTCGCTGGGGCATCAGGTCGCGGCGCCGCTGCCGGCCGCCGTGTGGACGGAGGCCCTGATCGGTGCACTCAACCAGTCCATGGCGATCTGGGAGATGTCGCCCACCGCGACGGTGATCGAGACGCAGCTGGTGCGGCAGCTCACGGCGCTCGTCGGGTGGGACTCCACCTCGGGAGGGACGTTCACCTCCGGGGGCACCGAGGCCACCTTTACCGCGCTACTCGCCGCGCGCGCTCGCGCACTCCCCGACGCCTGGGAGAACGGCGTCGGTGCGAACCCGCCCGTGGTCGTCTGCGGCGAGCACGCGCACTACGCCGTCACGCGCGCCATCGGAGAGCTCGGGCTCGGCATGCGCAACGCGATCGTCGTGCGATCGCGCGACTGGAAAATGGATCCCTTAGTACTAAGAGAAACACTCGATCGGCTCAACGCGACCGGAACGCGGGTGATGGCCGTCGTCGCGACTGCGGGTACGACGGCGACGGGGTCGTTCGACGATCTCTCCATCATCGGACCCCTGTGCGAGGAGCGCGGAATCTGGTTGCACGTGGACGGTGCCCACGGCGCGTCGGCCATCTTCTCGCGGGCGCATCGTCACCGCCTGCGCGGGCTGCACCACGCGCGCTCGATTGCGTGGGACGCGCACAAGATGATGCTGATGCCGCTCCCGGCGGGAATGCTGTTGGTGCGCGACGAGGCCGATCTGACGCAGGCCTTCACGCAACACGCACCCTACCTCTTCCACGCCGCGACGGGTGCGCGCGCGTGGGACCAGGGGCCACGGAGCTTCCTGTGCTCGCGGCGCCCCGATGCGCTCAAGGTGTGGGTGGCGATCCAGCGCTACGGACTCGATGGCATCGCGGCGCTGTACGATCGGCTGTGTGAAACCGCGCTGCGGCTCCACGCGATGATCGGCGCACGCGATGACTTCGAAGCACTGCATGCGCCCGAGACCAACATCCTCTGCTTCCGATGGCAGGGCGACCGCACGCTCGACGACGATGTGCTGGACGCCATCAATCTCGACCTGCGCACGCGGTACAATCGCGGCGGGCATGGATGGATGACCACGACCGTGCTCGGCGGGCGTCGCGTGCTGCGCGTGACGGTGATGAATCCGCGCACGACCGATGCGCACCTCGAGTCAGTCCTCGGCGAGCTCGCCCGGCTCGCCGTGACGCGCGCGTAGTCGTGGCGCTGCTCGGGATGCAGGAGGTCGGGATCGCGTTCGGGGGGCCGCTCGTGCTCGACCACGCGCGATTCGCCATCGATCGCGGCGAGCGCGTGTGCCTCCTCGGCCGTAACGGCGCGGGGAAGAGCACCGTGATGAAGCTCCTCGACGGCACCATCGCGCCCGACAGCGGCGAGATAGTGCGTCAGACGGGCGTGACGATTGCTCGCCTCGAGCAAGAAGTCCCCGGCGACATCGTCGGCACCACCTTCGATGTCGCGGCCGCGGGACTCGGCGAGGTCGGCCTGCTGCTCACTCGCTACCATCAGGCCAGCCACCGGGTGGGTGCGAACGCGACGCCGGCGGCGCTGCGCGACCTCGACCGTCTTCACCACGCGCTCGACACGGCGAACGCGTGGGAGATCAACACACGCGTCGACACGGTGCTGCTCCATCTCGGACTCGATGCCGATGCGCCCTTCGCGGGCGCGTCGGGCGGAACGAAGCGCCAGATTCTCCTCGCGCGCGCGCTCGTGCGGGAGCCCGACGTGCTGCTGCTCGACGAGCCGACCAACCATCTCGATGTGGATGCGATCGAGTGGCTGGAAACGTTCCTGATCGAGCGCGCCACGACATTGCTGTTCGTCACGCACGATCGCGCGTTCCTCCGGCACGTGGCGACGCGGATCGTCGAGCTCGATCGCGGACGACTCGTGGACTGGGGCACGGACTACGATCGGTACCTGGAGCGGAAGGAGGCATCGCTCGCGGCCGAGGCGCGCGAGTGGGAGGAGTTCGACAAGAAGCTCGCGAAGGAGGAGATCTGGATTCGCACCGGCATCCAGGCGCGCCGCACGCGCAACGAGGGGCGCGTGCGCTCGCTCGAGGCACTTCGAGTGGAGCGCGGCGAGCGCCGCGAGCGGTCGGGAACGGTGCGACTGCAAGCGCAAGAGGCCGAGCGCTCGGGGCGGCTAGTGGCCGAAGCGAAGAACGTGAGCTTCGCGCGCGGGGAACGGCGGATCATCGCGGACTTCTCTACAACGATCACGCGCGGCGATCGAGTCGGCCTGATCGGTCCGAACGGGTCGGGAAAGACCACACTGCTTCGACTGCTGCTGGGCGAGCTCGCGCCCGACAGCGGCACGATCCGCCTCGGCACCAATCTCGAAGTCGCGTATTTCGATCAGCTTCGCGAGGCGCTGGATCCGGATCGCACCGTGTTCGAGAGCATCGCGGACGGTGCGGAGTTCGTGGACATCGGCGCGAATCGAAAGCACGTGCTCGGATACCTCCAGGACTTTCTCTTTCCGCCGGATCGTGCGCGCACGCCGGTACGCGCGCTCTCGGGAGGCGAGCGGAATCGATTGCTGCTCGCGCGGCTGTTCACGCGCTCGTTCAACGTGCTTGTGCTCGATGAGCCGACGAACGATCTCGACATCGAGACGCTCGATCTGCTCGAGGAGCTGTTGCTCGAATTCGCGGGAACGCTGCTCGTCGTGAGCCACGATCGAGAGTTTCTGGACCATGTGGTCACGAGCACGCTCGTACTCGAGGGGCAGGGGCGGGTGGGAGAATACGGGGGCGGATATTCGGACTGGGTGCGCCAGCGTGCCGCGTCTCGTCGATCGCCCGACGGAGCTGCCGCCGCGCCGCTAGCGTCGACGAAGGCTCGCGCATCATCCACACCGGCCGTGCGCGCGGAGAAGAAGCGCAAGCTCACGTTCAAGGAGACGAACGAGCTCTCGTCGTTACCCGCTTCGATCGATGCGCTCGAGCGCGAGCGCGACGCGGCATATGCCTCTCTCGCCAATCCGGCGGTGCTCCGCGACGGCGCTGCCTCCGCTGCCGCGAAAGCGCGGCTCGGAGAGATCGAGAGTGAGATCGCGCAGCGGCTTGCGCGCTGGGAAGAGCTCGAGACGATCGCTGCGGGGTGATTCCGCGCGATTCCTCCGAGCCCCACTCTCGCGCGGTTACATCTGGTCGGTACTTTGGCAGCTCGCCGTGATGCGCAGGGTAACACCTTCCTTCGTCTTTGCAACGCCAGCGAGATCAGCGCCTTTGCCTTTCAGCGTGATTGTGACGGGAACACCGTAGACATCGTAGGAGATCGATTTCTTGAGGTCGGTGCCGAATGTCGCGTGGAGATCGCCGGTCTTCGCTCCCGCTACGTAAGGCTTGTCGACCGCGATCCCACCCAGGTTCAGACTGCGAGGCGTGTTCGCCTTTTCGTCTCGGAACGTTGCCCCGTATGAATTCTGATCCTTTGCGTAAAAGCAGATGAGTCGATCGGCTCTTGGTTGATACGTGCCGGCATAAGGTCCGCCACTGACGACTATCGTCAATGAACCCGACACGGCGGGTGGACGCGCGGCGGCAAGACCGGCCGCCCCCGCCAGAACGAGAGCCGAGCGAACGAGGTGCTTCATATGAGAGTTCTCCGGAAGTGGCGTGCGAAGCGTACGAATCGCGCCTTTGCGGCTGGCTGAGTCTGCCGATTCTCGAGCTCGATTGCAAACAACCGGCGCGCCAACCCAAAAACCTCTGGTATGTGCACTCGCGCCGCCGCGCGCGCACGCGGGACCCTCGCTTGCAGTATTTGGTGCGAACTCTCTTTTTTCAGGAGGATGCCGATGTTGAGCTCGTCGCGGATCGTGGCCTACGTTCCGGTGTCGGACCTTGCCCGCGCCAGGAAGTTCTACGAGGAAAAGCTCGGATTTCGACCGATCGACACTTCGGATGTGGGAGTCATGTATGAGTCCGGAAAAGGCTCCCGGTTCTTCGCGTACAAGTCCGCGGGCGCGGGCACCTCGAAGGCGAGCACCGCGTTCTGGTCCGTGCCGGACATCGAAGCCGAGGTGGCGGATCTGAAGAAGCGCGGCGTCACCTTCGAGGAATACGACGCGCCCGGCTACAGGACCGTGAACGGCATCGCGACCGGCGGCGGCGCCAAGACGGCGTGGTTCAAGGACAGCGAGGGAAACATTCTCGCCGTCAGCCAGCCTATGTGAGCTGACACTTCACTCGAGGAGCTCGTTCATGTGTCGGAACATCAAGACGCTCGCCAACTTCGAACCGCCCGCCACCGACGATGAGGTTCGCGCGTCCGCGCTTCAGTTCGTTCGCAAGCTGAGCGGCACGACGCGTCCGTCGCGCGCGAACGAACAGGTGTTCGAACGGGCAGTCGACGAAGTCACCGCCGCTGCCCGTCGACTCATTCAATCCCTCGAGATCCACGCCGCCCCGCGCAATCGCGAGGCCGAAGCGCGAAAAGCGCGGGAGCGTTTGAGCAAGCGCTTCGCCTAGCGAGGCGCTCGTTCGCGAGCGAGCTACTGCGCTGTTGCGAGCGCCTTCACCGTCTCGGATAGCTTCTGCACCTTGGCGCTATCGCTGGAGCCGGCGGCCTCGCCGTCGACCTGCGACGCCAGTGCCGTCAGCGCAGTATTCCGCGCGCTGCCCGACGCCTTCTCCGCGCTCTTCAACGCGGCGCGATCCGCGGCGATCTTGTCCGCCGCCAGCCCATGCGAGCGTTCGAGCTGGTCGAGATACGCACCCGCCAGCGCAAAGCTCGGCGGCCACACGATCTTCCGCTGCCCCTGCGTGTTCAGGTAGTCCCACTTTACCGTCTTCGCCGCGTCGATCTCATTCTGCGAGATGAACGCGCTCGGCGTCAGCTCCACGATGTCGAGCCCGCGCGAGATCTCGGAGCTCACCATCACGCCGTTGTACCAGTACACCGACCACGAGCCGCTGAGCACGAGCCGCGTCGAGTCGACGGGACCGCGATCGAAAAACGCAATCTCCTTTGGATGCGCGGCGTCGGTCCAGTCGAAGAGCGAGATACCGCCCTGGTACCACGCCTGGATCATCACGTCACGTCCGGGGATGGGCACCAGCGAACCGTTGTGCGCGACGCAGTTCTCGAACTTCGTTTGCGGCGCGGGCATCTTGTAATAGCTCTGGAACTGCATCTTGCCGTCGACGATCGTGAACAGCGCGTCGGCGCCCCACTCGTGCTTGTCCGTCGAGCGGCACTTGGGCTGGCTTCCGCCGCCCCACTCATCGCTGAAGAGCACCTTCGTGCCATCGTTGTTGAAGGTCGCCGAGTGCCAGTAGGAGAAGTTGGAGTCGGCCGCCGCTCCGATACGCACCGGATGGGCGGGATCGTGGATGTCGAGCAGCAATCCGTAACCGCCACACGCGCCGCCCGCGAGACCGATCGCGGGATAGACCGTGATGTCGTGGCACTGTGTAGGACCGGCGTTCGGATCGGCACCCGGAGGGGTGATCATCTTCGCGATGATGCTGGGAAGCGCTTCACGAAGCGCGGCGCTGTCGGCGTGCGTCGGAGCGCCGGATCCGCCGCGCGCAGTCACGGCATCCGCCAGCAGCCCATCCACAAAGGAGTTTGGCAGCACCATCTCCTCGCCGAAGACCATGGCCGTATACCCGCCGTGTGCACGCGCTTCCGCTGCGGCCTTCGCGTTTGCGATGGAGTCGAGTTGCGACTCGCCGTGGCTCGAGGGTTTCGTCAGACCATTGAAGATCCGCGGCGAGCTGACGATGGCGGCTTGTTCGGGATGCGCGAGCGGCACCTTGATCACTTCGATTCGGAAGAGCGCCGAGTTCGGATCCGTGCTCGGAGACGTCGCCACGCAACCCGGGAGCTCGTTGGCCGATCGCACTGTGGCGGAGCCGGAGATGTAGACGTAGACGTTGTCCGGATCCTTCGGATCGACGACGACGGTGTGCGTGTGCGAGCCGCGGCACGTCTGCACGTTGCCGACGTTCTTCGGATTGGCGATGTCCGTGATGTCGAAGATGCGGAGGCCGCGGAGGCGGTCCTTGCTCACGGTGTCCTTCACGCCCTCACCACCGCAATCGAGACGGCCGGTAAGGCCCTCGCCGGACACGAAGAGCAGATTCTTGTAGACCGACACATCGCTCTGCGACGCGGGGCAGTAGTACGCCGTCTTGAGCGAGGGGTGCGCGGGGTTCGAGATGTCCCAGATCTGGTAGCCCGCGTAGCTCCCTTGAATTGCATAGGGCCCAGTGAAGGCGAGATCGGAATTCGTTTGGCCGACGAACTTCGCGGACGGCTGCGTGCTCGAGACGACGCGAAGGTTCCAGGTTGCTTCCTGCGCGTTCGTCGCTCCGGCGCTCAGACCGATGCGCGGATCGGGACTCGGCGCGGTCGCCGACGTGCTGGTGCGCGCCGACGCGCTGCCGCGCGGCGCCACCGCGTTGCTGGACATCGACGACGTGTTGTGGGAGCATGCCACGGTGAAGAGGAGCACAGCGGCAGCAAAGGGCGATGATCGGCGAGCACAACGTGTAGTTGCCATTGCGACACTCTCC
This sequence comes from Gemmatimonadaceae bacterium, assembly GCA_035286525.1. Lineage (GTDB taxonomy): Bacteria > Gemmatimonadota > Gemmatimonadetes > Gemmatimonadales > Gemmatimonadaceae > FEN-1250. The sequence goes on from DATHJR010000175.1 coordinate 8,087, forward strand.
ATGATGACGACGACTAGAAAGAGAATTCCCTCAAACGAAAACCGCTCCGCGCACCCGCGAACATAACATGCGGAAAGCGCGGAGCGGTCGCGAGGGCGCCTCGATTTTCCGGAGCGCCATCGCTGGAGCCGGCGGCCTCGCCGTCGACCTGCGACGCCAGTGCCGTCAGCGCAGTGCTGCGCGCGCTGCCCGATGCCTTCTCCGCGCTCTTCAGCGCCGCGCGATCCGCCGCGAGCTTGTCCGCCGCCAGCCCATGCGAGCGCTCGAGCTGGTCGAGATACGCGCCCGCCAGCGCAAAGCTCGGCGGCCACACGATCTTCCGCTGCCCCTGCGTGTTCAGGTAGTCCCACTTCACCGTCTTCGCCGCGTCGATCTCGTTCTGCGAGATGAACGCGCTCGGCGTCAGCTCCACGATGTCGAGCCCGCGCGAGATCTCGGAGCTCACCATCACGCCGTTGTACCAGTACACCGACCACGACCCCCCGCTCGCCATGCGGGTCGAATCCACCGGCCCGCGATCGAAGAACGCGATCTCCTTCGGGTGCGCGATATCCGTCCAGTCGAAGAGCGAGATCCCCCCCTGGTACCACGACTGGATCATCACGTCGCGGCCCGGGATCGGCACCAGCGAGCCGTTGTGCGCCACGCAGTTCTCGAACTTCGTTTGCGGCGCAGGCATCTTGTAATAGCTCTGGAACTGCATCTTGCCGTCGACGATCGTGAACAGCGCGTCGGCGCCCCACTCGTGCTTGTCCGTCGAGCGGCACTTGGGCTGGCCACCGCCGCCCCATTCATCGCTGAAGAGGACCTTGGTGCCGTCGTTGTTGAACGTCGCCGAGTGCCAGTAGGAGAAGTTGGA
>DATHJR010000176.1:0-4723 GCA_035286525.1 Gemmatimonadaceae bacterium
CCGCGGCCGGCGTCACCGTCGCGCGCGAGAACGTGCCCGAGCTCGCCCGGCGCTTCAACGAGATTGCGCTGGCGCAGCTCGCCGCAAGCGATCTCGTGGCCGAGCTCCGCGTCGATCTCGAGGTGCCGATCTCCTCCGCGAACCTCGAGCTCGAGGCGCTCCTTCGCCACTTCGAACCGTTCGGGCCTTCGAATCCCACGCCCGTGCTCGTCTCGCGCGATGTCCGGCTCGCCGCCCCGCCCCGCCTCATGGGGGATGGGCACCTCAAGCTTCGCCTGCTCACGGACACCGGCGAGCTCGAGGCAATCGGCTGGGGGATGGCATCGCTCGCGAGTGAGCTCGATGTCGCGACGCCGTTCGACATCGCGTACCGGCTCGAGCGGGACGACTGGAACGGCGCGCAGCGGCTGCAGGCGAAGATTGCCGCCGTGCGACGCTAGGCGTCGTGCGCATCGTCGCCGGACGCTGGCGTGGACGCACGATCGACGCTCCGCGCGGCGTGACCGTTCGACCCACCGCGGATCGCGTCCGCGAGGCCTGGATGAGCATCGTCCAGAACGACCTCCCCGGCGCCGCGGTGCTGGATCTGTTCTCTGGGTCCGGCGCGCTCGGCCTCGAGGCGCTCTCACGCGGCGCAATCCACGCAACCTTTGTCGAGTCGGCGGCGCCAAGTCTGGTCTCATTGCGGGCCAACATCGCCCGGCTCGGCGCGGGTGAAGTAACCGTGGTGGAGCGCCTGGACGCGCTGCGCTTCCTCGCCGCCCTCGGCGAGCACGCGTACGATGTCACCTTCGCCGATCCACCGTACCGAAAAGGGCTCGCGGCCCAGGTCGCCGACCGCTGGCGCGAGCGCCCCTTCTCGCGCATTCTGGGCCTCGAACACGAGGCCGAAGAAGTGATGCCGGGCGACGGCGACACTCGCCGTTACGGTGACACGGCGCTCACTTTCTATCGCGTCTGACTGGTTCCAAAATCCCCCCACCCACGACCCCATGCCGATCGCGGTCTACGCAGGCAGCTTCGATCCCGTCACGCGCGGACACGAGGATCTCATGTGGCGCAGCCTCACCTTCGTCGACAAGCTCATCGTAGCTGTCGCCGTCAATTCGGCGAAGCAGCCCATGTTCTCGATCGCCGAGCGAGTCCAGATGATCCGCGACAGTCTCGGCAACGATCCCCGCATCGAAGTCCGCCAATTCGACGGGCTCCTGGTCGACTTCGCGCGTGAAGTCGGGGCGACGCTCTCGATTCGCGGACTGAGGGCCGTGGCCGACTTCGAGTACGAGTATCAAATGGCGCTCATGAACCGTCATCTGAACAACGATCTCGAGACGGTGTTCATGGTGCCCAGCATCGACCGCACGTACGTGAGCTCCAGCGTGGTGCGGGAGGTCGCAAAGTACGGCGGCAACACCTCCGGGCTGGTCCATCCCGTGGTCGACGCTGCGCTTCGCGAGCGCTTTCGCGCCGCCAACCGCGCTCCGGCATGAGGCGCCTTCACCTTGCACGAAGTGGACGGAGATTTGCACTGAGGCGCCCCGTTGAACGCGCGCGCGCGCTTATCTTTGGGGCGACGCATGCAGAGGCGATATTTTGATGCGACAGGGCGAGCGGTTCACCGCCATTGTCACGGCGCATGAGTGTAGATCTCGACGGGAGAACGAGACATGAGCTTCGCGATCAAGAAGCAGGGAGAGATTGTCGTGGTAGACGTGGAAGGGCAACTCATCGTCGGCAACCGCCAGGAGCTCAAGCAGCGCGTGCTCGATGAGCTCGAGAAAGGCGAACGCAAGTTCCTGGTCGATTTCAGCCAGACCGGCTACATCGATAGCTCGGGACTTGGCGTGCTTGTTTCACTCTCCAAGAAAATCCGCGAGCAGGGTGGAGAACTTCGCCTCGCCAACCTCAACGATGATCTGAAGACGCTCTTCGAGCTGACCAAGCTCGACACGCTGTTCCAGATCTCCGATACGAGGGAACGGGCGCTGGAGACGTTCTGAGCGCAGATTCCGGCGGGGCTCGCGCACCTGCGAGGAACTCTCCGCCGTTCGCACCCGGGCGCGTGCACATCGCGCTCGAGCTCGAGATTCCCAGCGATGTTCGTTACATCGAGCGCGTGGTGGAGATCGTCGCCAAGCAATGCGCGCAGTTCTCCTATCCCCAGCACCAGACCTCCCTCAACATCCCTGTAGCGCTCAGCGAAGCGCTCTCGAACGCCATTTTGCGCGGCAACGGCGATCGCACCAATGCGTACGTCCAGGTCAAGGTGGACGTCACGCAGGATCGCCTAATTCTCGAAGTCCTGGACGAAGGCCTCGGCTTCAACTTCGAGGAATGTCTGCAGGATCCGAGGGAACCCGACAACCTCGAACGAGAGGATGGTCGAGGACTCTTTCTCATGACCCAGCTGATGGACCGCATCGAGCGCTTCTCGAACCAGGGCAACGTGGTTCGGATGACGCTCAAGCGCCATGATTGACCTGGTCGCGCTGCTCACCGCCTTCCGCGACGGCACGGGATCGTCGGCGGCGGTGTGGCTCGGCGATGAGTCGCGGCCTCCGACGCGCATCGCCTCCAGCATCCCGGCGCTGGGAACCCTCGGCTGGACACCGCCTCTCGACAACGTCCCGCAGCAGATCGTCGAGTCGCCGAATGGGCCGGTGATCGTCGCCCAGATTCCCGGTCCGCGCAAGGCGTGGATCGTCGCGGGTCCCTCGCCCGTCCCGCACGCGCCGCTCGAGAGCTACGCGCGATTTCTTCGTGCCATCGTGGGGCAGTATCTGCAGTCGTCGCTCGAGGTCGAGCACGCGGCCAACGAGCTCGCCGAGCGCTACGAGGAGATCAACCTCCTCTACACGATCACCGAGATTCTGGGGCGCACGGTGTCGCTCGAGGAGGCGGCCGCGACGATCCTCAAGGAGATCTCCGAGACCGTGGGCGCACGCCGTGGCTCCATTCTCGTGCACGACCGCGTGACGGATACGCTCCAAACCGTGGCGGCGATCGGAGGCGTGGTTCTCGACATCCCGCCTATCGCGCTCCACGACACCTCGAGCGTCTCTGCGCGGGTATTCCGCGAGCAGCACGCAATGGTCGCGGAGAAGGACGAAATGCCGTGCGCGGCGGAATCGGCATATCGACGCGGCACGATGCTGTCCGTGCCGATCATGTGGACGCTGCCCACCGGCGGCATGGAGCCGCTCGGCGTCGTGAATCTCTCGGATCGGTACTCCGAACAGCCGTTCAGCGCCGGCGACCAGAAGCTGATCGCCGCCATCGCGACGCAGATCGGCACGGCGATTCAAAACACGCGGCTCGTGCGCGCATCGCTCAGCCAGCAGCGGCTGATCCAGGAGCTCGCGCTCGCGCACGACCTGCAGATGAAGCTGCTCCCGCGCACCGAGGTCGTATTGCCGGAAGCGCAGGTCGCGGCGCGCGTCGTGCCCGCCGAGAGCGTCGGGGGCGACTTCTACAACCTGTTTCGACTTTCGCCGACTCGCACCGGGATCATGATCGGCGACGTCTCGAGCCACGGCTATCACGCCGCGCTGATCATGGCGCTAGCGATGAGCGCATCGGCGATTCACGCCCAGGCGTCGCCCGATCCGGATGCCGTGCTCGCGGCCATCGGAGGCACGCTGCGCGAGGAGCTCATCACCACTGAAATGTTCATCACCGCGTTCTACGGCGTCATCGATCGCGCCGAAAAGACGCTGCGATACGCGAACACGGGGCACCCGCATGCGTTTCAGGTGTCCACCGAGGGAATCGTCGACCGGCTCCCGGCACTCGATCCTCCGATCGGCATGGTGGAGGCGCTTCCGCACGCGAGGTCGCGCCCGTGGGTGCCCGACGGTGACCTGCTGCTCCTCTTCACGGATGGCGTGAGCGACGCGCGCAATCGCTTCGGCGTTCGGCTCGGCGAACAGCCCGTGCTCGACATCGTGCAGCGCTATCGTACCGAGCCTCCTGCAGCGATCCTACAGCGCGTGTTCGATGAGTTGGCCGAGCACACCGGAGAGGCCGTGCAGCGCGACGATCTCGCGGTGGTGATCACCCGCAGCTGAGCACGCGGATGCGACCGCCGCCGATTCGAAAGAGCCTCGGCCAACACTTCCTCACCGACCCGCGCATCCTCGATCGCATCGCCGATGCGGTCGCTCTGGCGCCGGATGAAACAGTCGTCGAGATCGGACCGGGGCGCGGCTCGTTGACCGACGCCTTGCTGAAGCGCGCGGCGCGCGTGGTCGCGATCGAGATCGATCGCAAGCTGGTGGAGCTGTTGCGCGAGCGATACGCCAACGAGCCTCGTCTCACGATCATCGAGGGCGACGTGCTCGAGGTGAATCTCGGCGAGCTTGCGGGCGGCGCCTACGCGCTCGCGGGAAACGTGCCCTACTACATCACTACGCCGATTCTCTTTCAGGCGCTCAGGCAGCCGCGCGCGCTCCGATCGGTGTTACTGGTGCAGCGAGAGGTCGCGGCGCGCATGGCGGCCGCGCCCGGCGCCGAAGAGTACGGCGCGCTCTCGGTGAACGTGCAGGCGGTCGCCAACGTCGAGATGTTGTTTCGGATCCCGGCGGGCGCATTCAATCCTCCGCCGCGCGTCGATAGCGCCGTCGTGCGCGTCACTCCGCGCGCGGATCCGGTGGTCCCGGCCGGGATGGAGGAACGATTCCGCACCTTCGTGCAGGCGGCATTCGCGCTCCGGCGAAAGCAGATG
>DATHJR010000177.1:0-7705 GCA_035286525.1 Gemmatimonadaceae bacterium
CGCGATGCGTGGACTCGCGCGCGCGCCCGACCATTCCTCATACGCGCCGAGCAGCGAGCGCAGAACCCCGGATCGCGCGGGCAGCGGCCGCAGATGATGCGTGCGCTGGAATTCGCGCATCACCGGCATCGCCTCGAACACCTCCGTGAGCGCGTCGTTGTACCCCGCACCCGCCGGCGTCTCCGCGTTGTACTCCGTGAAGCGCAGTCCTCGCCCTTCGTCGACGAAAAACGCATCGAGTCGCGATGTCGGACTGGCGGCTGCGAATCCGGCATCGACCGTCACCAGCTGCTCCTCCCAATCCGTGAGCCGCAGCTGCTTCCGCACGCCCTCGTCCGCGAGCGCCGCGCGCTGCGCCGTCGAGAACGCGCAAAGCACCACCGCCGCGCGGTCCCTGCAGAGCGCATACTCGCGCGGCGTCATCCACCGCGGACGGATCACGGTGCATACCGGCCGCCCGCCGAACGTCAGTCCGCGCCGCTCGGTATTCTCGTCGAGCCACGCCTGCGAATCGTCCGCGAGTCCGCCCGCGAGCAAGTCGTGATAGCGGGCGATCGCGTCCAGCGCCGTCACCCTTCGCGCCGCCCGAGCAGATAGTCGCCGCGCGCGATGTTCATCTTCCTGGCCGGCGCCTTCGCGAGACGAATCGTGAGGTCCGCCATGTGTGTCACCGTCCAGTCGAAGTAGTGCGGCGTCAGCGAGTTGAGGTCCATGTCCGGCGCGGGGTTCATGAAGTCGATGGCGTACGGTATCCCGCCGCGCACGGCCCACTCCACCGTGTTCATGTCGTAGCCGAGCGCCCGCACGAGCGTGAGCGAGTCCTTCACCACGCGCGCGCCGAGCTCCGGCGCGAGATGCTCGTGCTCCACGTGATATTTGCGCTCGCGCGGATCGTACTTCATCGCCAATACCTCGCTCTGCCCCAGGCAGAGGCAGCGGATGTACTGATCCCACTCGATGAACTCCTGCAACACCATGGTCAGTTGCCCCGAGCCATCGTACGCCTCGAACAGCTCCCCGAGCGTGCGGCAGATGTAGACATCTCGCCACCCGCCGCCGTGCGCATCCTTGAGCACGCACGGCAGTCCGACATAGGAGAGAATTCCCTCCCAATCCAGAGGATAGACGAGATTCCTCAGGCTCTCCTGATGGTTGATCCCCGGGATGTACTCCTTGTTCGGGAGCACCACCGTCTTCGGACTCGCCACGCCGAGCTTGGTCGCCAGCCCCGCCTCGAAGAACTTGTCGTCCGCCGTCCACATGAAGGGGTTGTTGATCACCGCCACCCCCTGCAACGCGGCGTACTTGAGATACGATCGGTAGTACGGCACCTCGTGCGAGATGCGATCGATCAGCACCGCATAGTCGGTGAGGTCATCCATCTTCGTGCCGCCCAGCTGCACGAGCTCCGCGGTCACTCCCTTGCCGCGGCCGTTCACTTCCTTGATGAACGCCGGCGGGAAGCTCCACTCACGCCCGACGATCAGCCCGATCCGCTTTTCCTTGCCTGCCGCCATCGCCTTGCTCCCGGTCAGTCGCTTCCGCCGATGTACATGCGAACCATTCGCTCCCACCACGGCCAGTCGTGTGCCCACCCATCCCACACGCGAAAAGCATGCGGGATTCCCTTCGACCACAGGGTTCGCGAGAAGCTCTCGTTCGTCCAGTGCATCGAGTCGTCCCTGCCGATCGCGAAAATGATATCCATTCGCCGAATCGCCGCCAGCCGCCCCTCATCATGCTCGTTCGCGATGAAGTCCGCTGGATTGTTGAAGTAGACGGAGTCATCCGAGTAGCCGTCCGTCTGCTGCTTGATGTCGTACAATCCGCTCATCCCCAGCACGCGCCCGGTGAGCTCGGGATGCCGCAGCGCGAACGTCATCGCGTGGTACGCGCCGAAGCTCGCTCCGGTCGTGATCAGGAACGGATTCCCGTTCAGGTGCGTCGACAGCGGCAGCACCTCCTCCAGCAGATAGCGCTCGTACGCCTCGTGCCTGCGCGCCCGCTCCGCCGGATGCCTGTACGTCGCGTACCAGCTCTCGTCGTCCACGCTGTCGACGCAATACAGCTGCAGCCATCCCTTCTCGAGATGCTCCCCGAGCGCGCCAATCATGCCGCGATCCTCCCACTCGAAGAACCGCCCCATCGAAGTCGGAAACACGAGCACCCGCGCGCCCGCGTGACCGAAGATGAGCAGCCCCATGTCCCTTCCGAGCGCCGGACTGTGCCAGCGACGCATCTCGCGATGCATTATCGCAGTACAGGATAGAGGAAGTGCAGCATCGCCGGCGCAACGTCCGCCCACGCGGACTCCGTGTGCACCGCACCCTCGATTTCCTGATAGTGCAGCGTCTCGCCCTCCACCCATCCCTTCGCAACGAGCGCATCGCGCACGCGCCGCGCGCCCGCGACCACGCCGTCGCCCTCGGCGGTGCCCGTCGAGAGCCACACGCGCAGCGGCGGCGCAGTACCGAGCGCGCGCACGCGGCGGACAATGAAGCGATTGTCCCACCACACCGATGGCGACAGCACCGCGACGTTCCAGAAGATCCCCGAATACTTGAGCGCCAGATACAGCGACACGAGCCCGCCCAGCGACGATCCGCCGATGCCGGTGTTCGCGGCGTCGGGGAGGGTGCGATACTCCGCGTCGACGAACGGCTTGAGCTCGTCCACCAGCATGCGGCCATACCTGTCGGCATTCCCGCCGGCACGCTTGGCCGAGTCGCGCGTGGGCGTGTACTCGTCGATGCGGTACGCCCCGGCGTTGTAGATCCCCACGATGATGAGCGGCGTCACGAGCCCCGCCTCGATCATCCGCTCGGCCGCCTCGTCGAGCCGCCACTCCCCCGCGAACGCCGTCGCCTCATCGAAGAGGTTCTGGCCATCCTGCATGTAGAGCACGGGATAGCGGCGCTCGCTGTCCTCGTCGTATCCCGGTGGCAGGTAGATGATTACATCGTGCGCGCTGTCGAGAAATCGGGAGCGGACCCCTTCGTGCGTGCGAAAGGTCCCGGCGAGGGTATGCGTTTTTGGCTCGTCAGACATGGGGGAAATTGAGAGGAGGCCACACTCTCAGGGCAAGTGCCGAACCACCGAAACGGCCCGGGACTGCTCCACTCCCGGCGAAACTCAGTCCGCCTCGAGCCCCGGCGGCGCAACCGTGATGAGCCGGGCGCCAAACCGGCACGCGTCGACGTACCCCGGCTCGCTCGCCGCGCAGAACGTCTCGCGAACGCTCGGCTCCTGCGCAAGGCTCAGCGACTCCTCTCCCACCGCCTGGTAGCAGCGCGACTTGAGACGGTGCTCGTCCACCTCCTGGCAGAACGACACGCCGTCCGCGGTCTTCGCGCTCACATCGATGATGTTCTTCACCACGCCGATGATGCACCAGTCGCGATACTTCTCCGGCGCGATGGCGCACAGGCCGATCGCCTTCTGATGATCCCCGATCACGAGCGCGTTGACGTCCGTTCCGAATCCCGTGAAACACATGTGACGGTAGATCTCGGGCACCTTCATGCAGTCGCTGGCGACGCGCGCCATGTCGTGGTCATCGAAGTGCATGATGATCGACACCTGATTCTGGTAGCACGAGATCAGGTAGCGCTCGGGCAGGATCGTGCAGGGATAGTTGAGATCGTTCGCGTCGATCTGCTTGAAGCTTCGCGCCTCGGCCGGCATGTCCATTCCCGGCATCCCGTGATGCGGCTCCGTCGCGTCGATGACGTTCTCCATGAACGCGCCGCCGTAACACGAGTCTTGATCCCACGCGTCAGCGAGCAGATCGCACCCCAGGAGCGCACTCACGAGATTGTGCTCGTAGTGCATCGTGAGCCCGTGTCCCAGCCCGTGCACGCACTGGAAGCGCAGCCACCCGTACACGCCGGGCCGCGACCACGGCACGCACAGCTGGCGCACCGATGTGGAGTCGACCCGTCCCGAGCTCGCGAAGTACGCCTCGATCACGCCGTGGTAGCAACCGGACTGAAAGGCATCGGTGCAGCTCGAGAAGGTGCGCTCGACATTCTTGTCGGCGTCGAAGGCGTGCATTCCGATCGCGTGTGCGTAGACGTGCCCGTGGCCGCGCACATCGAGATCGCCGTTCGCCACCTGCATGAGCGTGCCCATCGCGAGCTTCGGTCCGCCCACATCGACCAGCGGAATCAGCTCCTTCTCGTAGCACGGAATCTTGTCGCCAGTGATCTTCGAGCAGCGCTCGAGCGCCGCCTTGGCGAGCGACATCGAATCGGCATCGCCCGCGACCTCGGCCGCCGAGGCCTCGAGCACGTTCGCGCTCCCGGTGTGCCACAGCTGCCTGCGGATCACGAACGCGACGATCGCCACGGCAATCAACGCGGCGGCAAGTGCCGTTCGGCGAGATCTCATCATACCAAATAGACGCGCGCGCGAGTCAGATGGTTATTCCCGAATGGCCTGTCTGGCTGTTAGCGTACCCGCGGCAACATTCTCCGCGTCCGGACTCGATACCCCCAATCTCACCCGTGCAAGCAATGATTTCCACGACCGAACCCCCGCGAGGCGCCGCCGCGCCCTGGACGCCGCTCAAGGCCATCGTAATAGGCGGACTGATCGCCGGCGCCTTTGACATGTCGTACGCGCTGATCTGGTTCAGCGGCGTGAAGGGCGTCCCCGCCATCAAGGTCCCGCAGTCGATCGCCGGCGGCCTCCTCGGTAAGGCAACCTACGACGGCGGCGCGGCTACCGCCCTCCTTGGAATCTGCTGTCACTGGTTCATCGCCCTGACCTGGGCAACCGTCTTTGTCGTCGTCGCCCGTCGATTTCTGCCGATGATGCTGCGGAACCCGATCCCCTTCGGACTCGCGTACGGAGCGTGGATCTACTTCTTCATGAACTGGGTCGTGCTTCCGCTCGACGCGATGCACACGAAGCCGCACTTCGTGCCATGGAGCACGACCTTGACGGGGCTCGCGGTGCACATGTTCGGACTCGGCCTCGCGATCTCGCTCAGTGCGGCGAAGACGTCCGATCAAAGCTCGATTCGTGCATGAAGTGGGACTACGCCCACGCGTGGTGAGCGTTAACAATTTGAAAAACGAATCGAACGGAGGACGGCACGGACTTGAACGGAGAAAACGAAGATTTTTTTCCGTTTCGTCCGTTCTCTCCGTTTGTGTCCGTATCACAACTTGTTAACGCCCACCACGCGCGCACGCGACTCCTCACTCGATGTCGTCGATCGACTTCGGCCAGTCCTTCCCCAGGAGTCGCGACAGCGCGCGATCCGCGAGCAGCTTCCCACCCGTCTGGCAGCGCGCGCAGTAGTTCGTCTCGTTGCTCGCATACCGGATCCGCTGCACCGTCGTTCCACACACGGGGCACGGCTCGCCGTACCGGCCGTGCACGGCCATCTCGTCGTGGAACGCGGTCACCTTCTCCGGAAAATTCTCGCCGGCTTCCGCGCGCAGTCGCGCGGTCCATTCCGTGAGAGTCGCGCGCGTCGCGTCGTACAGCCGCGAGATCTCCTCCGCGCGAATCCGTCGCGTCAGCATCACCGGCGACAACCGCGCGCGATGCAGGATCTCATCCGAGTACGCGTTCCCGATTCCGCTGAACAGTCTCGGATCCGCGAGCGCGCGCTTCAACGTGTGGTTCTCGCTCGTGAGCCGCGCGGAATACTCCGCGAGCGAGGCGCCGAGCACCTCGAGCCCGCCGCGATCGAACTCGCGCAGTCCCTCCTCGCCGCGCACCAGATGCATCGACGCGCGGCGCGTCGTCCCCGCCTCGGTCAACACCAGCACGCCATTCGGAAAATGAAACGCCGCGAGGATCGACCCCTTCGGCGGCAGCTTCCCGCCCACCGCGCGCCACTTGAGCCGCCCCGCGATCATCAGATGGATGACGATGAACCGGTCGCCCTCCATCTCGAGCACGATGCGCTTCCCGATCCTCCGCACGCCTCGCACGGTTCGTCCGACAATTTCCGACACCGGCGGATCGAACGTCCGCAGCACGAATGGCTTCGCGATGACGAGCCGCTCGAGCACCTGGCCGACGATGCGCCGCTCGAGCTGCTCGAGGTACACGGTGATGTCGGGTAGCTCCGGCATCGCTCAGCCCCGCTCCCGGTCCCGCTCCGTCAGCCCCGACCCCTCGGCCGCCGCGCTCCGCACCGCAACCGGAAGCGCGACATCGGCATCCAGCGCGAGCGGCACGAGCCAGCGCAGGTTGTCGATCGCGCTCGCCGGCAGCGACCTCACATCGGCAAGAAATACCTCCTGATCTTCCATAGTACGCGCGGCACGCGCGAGCTCGCTCACCGCGCGCATCACGTGCATCCGATATTCCGCGTCGTCCCACACGAGCACCTCCGCCCACTCTTTCACGTCGACGCCGCTCTCCTCGCGCACCTCTCGCCGCGCGGCGTCGCTGGGCGACTCTCCATTGAGGATCCGTCCGCCGAGCGCGTTGACGCGCCCCGCCTGCCACACCGGCCTCGTGCGTCGCATGAGCGCGACCTGCCGCTTGTCCGGTGTGAAGAGCAACGCGAGCACGAAGCTGGGTTTCGCGGTCAAAGGCCGATTACCAAGAAAAGATTGTATCGTCCTCTGGGGAGGACACTTCCACGTACTCCGGGCACGACAGTAGAGCCTGCCGACCTCTTGCGTCACCATGGAAACGTACTCGCAACGGCTTGGCAGCGCACAAGATGCACGTCCTCGCCCGTATTGGCCCGGTTCGGAATGCCAGTTGCGCTATACCCGTGGCATGCACCACTTCTTTTGCGGAGATCGACGTATGCGCTGGACTCGTGGATTAATCGGTACGGCTGCGCTGGTCCTGAGCGGACTCGCGACCGTGAACGCGCAAGGACTGGAGCAGGATCCATCCTCACGCGTGCTTCGTGCGAGCTACCTCCAAGGCGAGGTGTCCTTTCGTCCGGGTAATGTCGACGATTGGACGAGCGCGACGCTGAACTATCCTCTCTCATCCGGCGATCATCTCTGGACCGACGTCGATGCGCGCGCCGAGCTGCACGTCGGCGCGAACGCGATTCGTCTCGCGCCGGAAACTGCATTCGAAATTCTCGACCTCGATGATAATCATCTGCAGATTCGGCTGACGCAGGGTTCCGCGCTCATCCGCATTCGCACGCTCTACGCGAATGACAATGTGGAGATCGATACGCCAACCGGCGCCGTGACGCTCTTGCGCGACGGCATCTATCGCGTTGACGTCAGCGCCGACGGCGCCACGAGCACCGTGACCGCTCGCAACGGCGACGCGGAAGTTACCTCGAACGACAACACCGTTGACGTGCGTCCCGATGAGACCGTGCTCTTCACGGCGGACGGCGCCTCGCCCGACGTGCGCAACGCGCCGCCCATGGATGAGTACGACCAGTGGGCGGATTCACGCGATCGCGCGGAGGATGAGTCCGTGTCCTCGCAGTACGTCTCGCGCGACATGACCGGCTACGAGGACCTCGACCGCAACGGAACCTGGAGCGATGACGCGGATTACGGTCACGTGTGGATCCCCGCGCATGTCGCATCCGACTGGGCCCCGTATCGCTACGGCCGCTGGGCATGGGTCGAGCCCTACGGATGGACGTGGATCGACGACGCGCCCTGGGGCTTCGCTCCGTTCCACTATGGCCGTTGGGCGTACGTTCGCGACCGCTGGGTGTGGGCGCCAGGCGTCGTTCGCAGCCGCCCGGTGT
>DATHJR010000178.1:0-5950 GCA_035286525.1 Gemmatimonadaceae bacterium
CAACACCGGCAGCCCGCGCTCGATCTCGGCGCGTTGCGGCTCCAGCCAGGGCGGAAGAATCAGCTGCGTGCCCAGCGCATCCGCGCTCTCGTCGATCTCGAAGCCAGGTCCGTCCGTGGCGATCTCGAACAGCGCCCCGCCCGGCTCGTTGAAGTAGACGGACTTGAACCAGAAGCGGTCGATCACTGCGGTGGTGCGTGTGCCGAGCTCGTGCAGCTGCTTCCGCGCCGCGAGCTCGGCCGAGTCGTCGGCCACGCGCCACGCGACGTGGTGCACGCGCCCCGTGCCCCACGCGCCGCGCGCGACGGCCGGAAGCTCCTCCACATCGAGCACGCGCCCCGACCCGCCATTGCCCAAAGCGTAACGCTTCCAACCATTCTCTTCGGCGAGCAGGGAGAAGCCCATCCCCTCCGTGAGCAGTTTGTCCGTCGGCGCGATGTTCCGCTCGGAAATGCGAACGGTGTGCAGCCCCCGAATCTGGTGCTCCACGGGCACCGGACTTCCGCTCCACGAAGTGAACTCGCGCGCGTCGCTCGTCTCCACCAACGCGAGCGCCAGTCCGTGCACGTCCGTGAATGGAAGGGCGCGCTCGCCGAAGCGCGTCACCTGCGTTCCGGTCTTCACGCCGTGCTTCTGCAGCCGCTCCGTCCAGTACGCCAGCGATCCCGCCGGCACCGCGAGCGAGACCTCGTTCGTGAGCCCGGTGCCATCCCGCCCGCGCGGCATGTGCGCCCACGGGAAGAAGGTCAGATCCGAGCCCGCATGCCCCTCGGCATCGGCGTAGAACAGGTGGTACGTGGACGGGTCATCCTGATTGACCGACTTCTTGACGAGCCGCATCCCGAGGACGCCGGCGTAGAAATCGAGATTTTCCTGCGCGGGGCCCGCGATGGCGGTGACGTGATGGATCCCGGTGATGTTCGACATGTGCTGTGCTCACGGACGAGGACGAATACCAAAGTATCTTACTACTGAGATAAACGCCCCTTCCGTTTGGATCGTTCCCGGGGCAGCGGCTCCTTCTCCGCGCCCTTGCCGAGCGTCCGAAGCATCCCTGCGAGCCGCTTCTGCTCCTTGGGCGACAGCGCTCCGAGCACCTTGGCGAGCCGCTTGGCGTGACCGGGAAAGATCTGCCTGATCAGCGCGCTTCCCTCCGGCGTGAGCACGGCGAATCGCGACCGCTTGTCCCCCGGGAAGCTTTCGCGGGTAACGAGCCCCTTGGCCTCGAGGCGATCCACGAGATAGGTGACGCCGCCGCTCGTCACCAGGATCTTCCTCTGCAGGTCGCCCAGGAGCAGCGGACCCTTGTGGTGGAGCGCCTCGAGAATGCCGAACTCGGAGGCGGTGAGGTCGTACCGCGCGACGTCCGCGGTGACGTGCCGGGAGATGGCGAGGTAGGCCCGCGCGAGCACGACCCACGCCTTGAGCGCGGCCGCCGAATCCTTCTCGGACTTGCTGCGCTTGGAGTCCGAGTGGGACGGGGGCGCTGAATCGCTGGGAGGCGCTGTCATCTCAGCGCTAAGATAATCGCGGGCCGCGCCGAGCGCGACCCGTTCCGGTCAGTCCGCGGACTGGCTCCCGGGGTCATCCTGCGCGGTGGTCTCCACCGTCACCCGGCGCTGTTCCCCGCTCGCGCGCGCGGCCCGCTGCCGCTGGCGCCCGAACGCCTCCTTCGCGTACTGCCGCACAGCCTCCCAGTCGCCGTGCTTGCCGCGAATCTCATCCGTCCACCCGGTGCGCAGGTCGCGCTCCACGCTCTCGAACGGCATCCCGAAGTACGACGGATTCGCCGCGGCAATGTGCCCCACGAGATACGCGGGGCGCACCATCTCGTACGAGCGATCCGCGAGGCGCGTAGGCGAAAAGTCGTAGTGCGCGCGATAGACGACGTCATCCTCGAACGTCACCTGTCGCACCGACGCGGCAACATCCCGCTCGGCCCACCAGCCACCAACCGCCTCGGCAATCGCTCGCACGACGAGGTCGAGGGAGCGACCGAGCGCGGTCACTTCGCGCTCGTGCTCTGGGCGTGCCGGTAACTCGTTCGCGCGGCGCTCCTCGTTCGCTCGCCGGTCTTCTCGTCTGCGCTCCATGACTCACCTCTGCGTACGCGTTCTCGCAACGCTTGCAAGGACGGGACCGATATCTCGACTCCACACGGCGCGACGACTACGCCTGTCGCTCCAGCACAAGATACCTTACAGGAGCCGATTCGCGCCATTGCGATTGCAGGCAAGAACCGCCACGATTTGTTGCATGTCGCCCATTCGAATCGGCACCCAGGGATGGAACTACGACTCCTGGGTGGGCCCGTTCTATCCAGACGGCACGCGCGCGCCGGACTATCTCACGCTTTACGCGCGCGCCTTCGACACCGTTGAGGTCGACTCCACCTTCTACGCGATTCCGGCGTCGAAAGTCGTGCGAGGATGGGCCGCCCGTACTCCGAACAATTTTCTCTTTGCCCTGAAGCTTCCGCAGGAGATCACGCACGAGAAGCGATTGCGCGCGACCGAGGACACCTCGGCTCTCTTCTTCGATCGCGCGCGCGAGCTCGGTCCGAAGCTCGGCCCCGTGCTCATCCAGCTCGGCCCAGACTTCGGGCCGTCGGAGCTCCCCGCGCTCGCGGCATATCTGCCCACGCTGCCGCGCGACATCCAGTTCGCCATCGAGTTCCGCGATCGGCGGTGGATCAACGACGGAGTGATTGCGCTGCTCGCCGAGTATCGCGTCGCGCTCACGCTCACGGACGCGCGCTGGATCCAGCGCAAGACGATGCTCGCGCTCGCCGAGCGACCGACGGCGGACTTCGCGTACGTGCGGTGGATGGGGCCCGACCGCGACATCGTCGACTACTCGCGATTGCAATTCGATCGCACGCGCGAGATCGAGCAGTGGTCGGAGGCGCTGCTCATGCTCATCCAGAAAGTGACGGCGGTGTACGGCTACGTGAACAACCACTTCGCGGGACACTCGCCCGCATCCGCGCGCCAGCTGCAGCGCCTGTTCGGCCAGACGCCCGTCGACCCGAACGATCTCGGCGAGCAGATCAGCCTCTTCTAAGTTCGTGCTGCGCAATAGCTCGAAGGGACCGCCGTTATCTTTTTGCGAATGAAGCGACGCAACGTGCTCGCCGCCATCCTCGCGATCGTGACTGCGCTAAGTTTCTCGCGCCTCGGGGTCTGGCAACTGCAGCGGCTCGGCGAGCGTCGCGCGCGGAACGACGCCCTCGCGTCGCGGCTGCACACGCCGGCGCTCCCGCTGTCGCAACTCCCTGCCGACAGCGCGGGGGCGCACTGGCGCCGCGCACTCGCCACCGGCAGCTACGATTTCGACCATCAGATCGTGCTCAGCGGACGCACCCACGATGGCTCGCCTGGCGTGCAGATTCTTACGCCATTGCACCCGGAGAGCGGTGGTCCGGCGGTGCTCGTCAATCGCGGCTGGGTGTATTCGCCGGACGCCGCCTCGGTGGATCTCGGCAAGTGGGACGAGCCGCCGCACGCGACGGTGTCCGGGTACGTGGAAGATTTCGTTCACGGTGGGCGGGGCATCGCGCGACTCCCCTCGCACACGAATGCTTGGACGCGGCTCGACGCGGACGAGCTCCGCGCTGCCTTCCCCTTTCCGATCGCCCCCTACTACCTCGTCGAGCTCGACACGCTCGCTGCGTACCGTGCCGCGCACGAGCTCCCAACCGTCACTCCCGTGCGCCTCGAGCTCCCGCAGATGGACGACGGGCCGCACCTCGGCTACGCGATCCAGTGGTTTACCTTCGCCGCGGTGGCCCTGGTCGGCGTCGGCACTCTCATTGCGCAGGACGCCAGGCGCGGCCCGCGACCGCCTGACGCCCGTTAGGCAAGGATTTCCCTGTATCGCGCCGACGGGCAGATGGTAACTTGAAACAACACCAATCCTTCTCTCGAGACGCACATGGGAAAGATCACTGAGGAACTGGCGACGGAGCAGGAAGCTCGCGATGTCGCGGAAGCGGCGCGCGAGAGCGACTGGACTGAGCCGAGCTTCCTCCGCGAGCTCTTTCTGGGTCGGCTGCGGCTCGACCTGATCCACCCGTTTCCGCCGGAGAACGACGCCGAGACGGAGAACGCGCGCCCGTTCATGGAGAAGCTGCGCGCGGTGCTGAATGTGGTCGACTCCGATGCGATCGATCGCGACGGGCACATCCCAGAAGAGGTGGTGCAGAAGCTCCGCGACATCGGCGCGTTCGGAATCAAGATTCCGCGTGAGTACGGTGGGCTCGGCCTGTCACAGGTGAGCTACATCCGCGCGATCGGGATGGTGACCTCGAAGGACGGATCGCTCACCGCGATGCTCTCCGCGCACCAATCGATCGGGCTGCCGCAGCCGCTCAAGCTCTTCGGCACCGATGCGCAAAAGAAGAAATTCTTCCCGCGCCTCGCGAAGGGTGCGATCTCCGCATTCGCGCTCACGGAATCCGATGCGGGCAGCGATCCGGCGAACATGCGCACCAGCGCAACGGTCACGGAGGATGGCTCGCATTACATCCTCAATGGAACGAAGCTCTGGTGCACGAACGGCACGCGGGCCGAGCTGATGGTGGTGATGGCGCGCACTCCCGATGCGATCGTCAACGGCAAGCCAAAGAAGCAGATCACGGCGTTCATCGTCGAGACGAGCTGGCCGGGCGTCGAGATCGTGCACCGCTCGCGCTTCATGGGGCTCAAGGCGATCGAGAACGGCGTCATCCGCTTCAACAACGTGCGCGTCCCGAAGGAGAACATTCTCTGGGGCGAGGGGAAGGGGCTCAAGCTCGCGCTCATCACGCTCAATACCGGGCGGCTCACGCTGCCAGCGAGCGCGGCGTACGGCGCGAAGGCGATGCTGCAGGTCGTTCGCGAATGGGGAAACGATCGCGTCCAGTGGGGCCAGCCGATCGGGAAGCACGAGGCGATCGCGCAAAAGATCGCGCTGATGGCCGCGAACACGTTTGCCATGGAGTCGATTGCGGAGCTGGCGAGCGCAATGGCCGACCGCGGCGGTTACGACATTCGCCTCGAGGCCGCGATCGCGAAGCTCTGGAACACGGAGGCCGGGTGGCGCATCGTCGATGATGCGTTGCAGATCCGCGGAGGACGCGGCTACGAGACGGCGGACTCGCTCAAGGCACGCGGCGAGGCGCCGATCCCCGTCGAGCGCGCGATGCGCGACTTCCGCATCAATCTCATCTTCGAGGGCTCCTCGGAGATCATGCGGCTGTTCATCGCGCGCGAGGCGGTCGATCACCACTTCAAGACGGCGTTCGACGTCGTCAATCCGAAGGCGACGGGAAAGCAGAAGTGGGACGCGCTCGTGCGCTCCGCGAAGTTCTATCCCACCTGGTACACCACGCGGTGGGTGGGGAACATGAAGGGCTACGGCGAGTTCGGTGTGCTTGCCGGGCATGTTCGTTTCATCGACTCCACGGCGCGCAAGCTCGGCCGCGCGATCTTCCACGCGATGGTGAAGCTCGGCCCGAAGCTCGAGCGGCGGCAGATGGTGCTCTTCCGCGCGGTGGACATCGGCGCGGAGCTGTTTGCGATGAGCGCCGCGTGCACGCGCGCGCTGATGCTGAGCAGGACCGGCCACGCCAACGCGGACGGCGCGAACGCTGGCGCCGCAAATGCACTCGACCTCGCCGACCTGTTCTGCCGCGAGTCGAGGCTCCGCATCGGCGCGCACTTCGCCAATCTCTTCGGCGCGAACGACGCGGCGATCTATCGTGTGTCGCAGCAGGTGCTGAGGGGAGAGTACGAGTGGCTCGAACGCGGTATCATCGACGCGCCGGAGCCGGCGCCCAGCGGGATGTCGGCGGAAGCCGAGAGCGAGCGGCCGGAACCGGCGATCGTCGGCTAGCTTGACGGTGCTCTGACGTCATTTGCTCTGGCCGCTACGCCGCCGGAGCAATAAAATCCGGCTGTAAATAGCTCGC
>DATHJR010000179.1:0-3005 GCA_035286525.1 Gemmatimonadaceae bacterium
CAAGCCAGTGGCGCCGCTTCCGATCTCGCAGACGCGTGGCGCGCCCCGCTCGGGTGTGACGCGTGGGATGTCGCACACCGATGGGAACGCGCAGGTGAACCGTGCGCCGAACAGCGCTCCGACTACGGCTGCACCAACCCCCGTCGCGCCGAGTACCACGGCGCGTCCGGTTCCCAACACGCGGCCGAACATCAACGTGCGCTCGCAACCGAACGACGAGGCGCGTCCCGCGCCAGCACCGCAGCCGAACGTGAACGTGCGTCCGGCGCCCGCGGCGCAACCAAGTGAAAGCACGCGTCGCGCGCCAGAACCGCAGCCGAACGTGAACGTACGTCCGGCACCCGCGGCGCAACCGAGTGAGAGCACGCGTCGCGCGCCGGAACCGCAGCCGAACGTGAACGTGCGTCCGGCGCCCGCGGAGCAACCGAACGAGAACGCGCGTCCCGCGCCGGCGCCGAAGCCGAACGTGAACGAGCGTCCGGCGCCAGCGGCGCAACCGAACGAGAACGCCCGTCCGGCGCCAGCACCGTCGCCGGCGCAGCCGAAAGCGAATGATCGGCCGGTATCGCACACCGATGGACCTTCGCCCGTGAACGGGTCTGCGAACGGCAGTCCCGCGCACACGGTTGCCGAGCCGAATCCGAGCTCGCATCCGTCGCCGAATGCGCACGCAGCGACGCCAGCGAACACGCGCCCGGCGCCGCGTGCCGCACCGCAGGATGAAAAGAAGTCGCCTGCGCAGGGCGAGAAGCCACAGGCGAAGGCGCCGCCCGCTCGTGGGCAGTCCGACAAGGGCGCGCCCGCGGAAAAGCGTCGCGATACGACGAACGACAAGCAGAACTCGAAGCCGCCCGCACGCGACGACAAGCCGCCGCGACGCAACTAGTCGCGGCAAGGGCGTTAAACTCTCTCGCGCGGCTGTGCACAGCGAGAGAGAGACGGCCGGATCAGCTCATCATCGAGCGGATCCGGCCGTTGGTCGTTCGGCGACGCGCGTCAGCCGATGCTGTGGATGATTCCGCCATCCGCACGAAGCGATGCGCCGTTCGTGACGGCTGACAGCGGGCTCGCGACATAGGCGACGAGCGCGGCGATCTCCGACGGGTCGGCGAAGCGGCGGATGAGCGATGCCGGCCGTTCCGTGTCGAAGTAATTCCTCTCAGCTTGCGAAACCGTGAGCCCCTTCTGCTGTGCGAGTCCCTTCAGCCATTCGTCCATAGCCTCTGTTCGCGTTGGCCCGGGAAGCACTGCATTCACCGTGACCGCAGTCCCGACCGTGAGCTCGGCGAGCCCGCGGGAAAGTCCGAGCACCGCAGTCTTGGTCACACCATAATGGAGCGCCGCGCCGGAAAGGTTGAGCGCCGCTTCGCTCGAGATGAAAATGATGCGGCCCCAATTCCTGCCGAGCATTCCGCGCATGTACTGGCGGCTGAGCCGCACCCCAGCCACCACGTTCACGTCCCACATGTGCTGCCAGTCCGCGTCAGTGATATCGAAAAAGGACTTGGCTTCGAACGCGCCGAGGCTGTTGACGAGGATGTCTACGTCGGGAAAACTCTTGTCGACGGACTCGATCCCCTGCACCGTGGAGAGATCGCCCGCCGCACTGCGCAGCTTTGCATTCGGGTTGTCCTTCGTGATGCGCGCGATGGCCTCGTCGACGTGCGTCTGCGTGCGTCCGTTGACGATGACAGTCGCGCCTTCGCGGGCGAGGGTGCTCGCGATGGCCAACCCGATGCCGAGCGTCGAGCCGCTGACGAGCGCGGTCTTTCCGTTGAGCTGCAGATCCATGTCGAGCCTCGAGTCGGATTGCGCGCGCCATGCGGTCGCACCGCGCTCGCGGTTCAACGCGCGAGTCGAGCCTTCGGTTGCAGGGGCGCGGAGAGAAGACGCGACTCGGCGCGCCCATCGCGATGCTGGCGCGTGGTATCGAATAGCGCGAGCAAGAGAGCGAGCATGAGGGCAAGGGTGGTGGCGCTCACCACCTTCGGCAGTAGCGGAGCAGCGGGAATGGAGCGCATACCCGAATGAATTGCGGGGGCGTCTCGCGAGTTTAGCGTGGGGGTAACGATCGCGTTACGGGCGCCCGGGGGCAGGCCGATCGCTTATCGGATGCTCGACGTCTTCAGCCTCCAACGCCAGGGATAGCCCAGCGCCAAGAGGCTCTCCACCCTGGAATCCGAGATCGCCCTCGCCTCCGCGTAGGATAAAGCCGCGTTCGCGAGCCGGTTCACGAATTATTTAAAGACACTATCAAATAAATATAGCGCCACTAGCGCGCCACTAGTAGAGAAAATTCAGAGACTTGGGCTCGCTCTACTGCGCAATCCGCTGCCGCAGCGCAGCAATCGCCGGCGCCGCCGAGCTATCCGCGCCGGCGAAATTCTTCGCCGCCTGCCGATACGTGCGCCGCGCATCCGCGCGCTGTCCGAGCGCAAGCTGCGCCTTCGCCAGCCCGACCAGCGCCGCCGTTCTGCCGGGCGCGCGCCCGAGCGCCAGCTTGTACTCCCTCGCCGCATCGCTCGCTCTGTTCAGCTCGAGCAGATACTCGCCAGCCATCTCGTGCGGCGACACGATCTCCACTGGCGGTCCGAACGCGAACGGCAGTGAGTCGTCCTGCGCCGCCGCGGCCATCGCTAGCGCCACGGCTTTCTCCCCCCCGGCAGCCGCGTGCAGCACCGCGGCGCCCAGCACCTTGTCGATCACCTCGGCGTAGCCACGCTCGCTCGCCATCTCGACTCCCCCGCTCGCGTGCCCGCGCGCCATCCGCGCATCGAGTCTCGCGCGAATCGAGTCCGCGCGCGCTCTCTCGCCGCGCCCTAGCGCCGCCAGCCCGAGCGCGAGATCGTTCGTCGCGAGGTCGAGCACGTCGAGCGCGGTGGTGTCGATCTCGAGCATCGCGAGCGGCGACCGCCACGCGCGCGTGTCGGCGACGTAAGCGGCGCGGTCGAGCACGAGATACGACCGGCTGTCCTGCTCCGCGTCGTACTTCTCTTTTCCACCCC
>DATHJR010000180.1:0-5788 GCA_035286525.1 Gemmatimonadaceae bacterium
GCCCGCCGATGGCGTCGTCAAGCGAGTCGAAACGCTGCTCGACGAGCGGCGAAAGCTCGAAAAACGGCTCGAGGAGAGCCTGCGCGGCGGTGGTGATCAGCTGCAGCAGCTGCTCGCAGGTGCGGAGACGATCGGCGCGGCGCGGCTGGTGACGTCGAATGTCACGGCGGGCGACGTGAAGGAGTTGCAACAGCTCGGCGATGCCCTGCGCGATCAGCTCGGCAGCGGGGTCGGCGTCATCGCGACGACGTTCGGCGACGGCAAGAGCGCGCTGCTCGTGGTGGTCACCGACGATCTGCGCGACCGCGGCGTGCGCGCGGACCAGCTCATCAAGCCCATCGCGGAAGCGGCGGGGGGGCGCGGTGGCGGCAAGGCGCACATGGCGCAGGCGGGCATTCCGGATGCCTCGCGTATCGGAGAGGCCATCGCGCACGCGTCCCCGGTGGTGCGCGCGGCGCTGGGCGCAGCCGCGTGACGGTTGGCGAATGGCTGTCGGCCCGCTCGCCCGCGCCGCCGGAGCCGCTGGCCATGCGGCTTCGTGCGGCGCTCGGCCCGCGTCTCCTCGAACGCTCGTCGGCGGCGCATGACGCGCTGCTGTCGACGGCGGAGTCGCTGTTGGCGGAGCTCTTGGCGCTGGACGGAGCGGGGCGCGATCGGGCGCTCGACCTGCTCGCCGTGGACGCGCTGGTGACGTATGCGTTCGAGGCCGCGGCGGAGAATCCCGACACGCTCTCGGCGCGCGCAACGGCCGCCATGGCGGCGATCTCCGCGCTCGCCACGCCCTCGCTTCGCGCATGAGCGAGAGTCTGCTCTGCAGTCGCTCGGGGCTCGCGGTGCTGATCGATCCGGATCGCACCACTGCGGCGGGCGCGGTGGAGCTGGCGCGGCGCGCCGCGGGCGAGGGCGCCGCGTTGCTGCTCCTGGGGAACAGCTTCGGGCCGGCTGGGGGGGGCGGCGGACACTCGTCGCGTCTCAAGCGGGCAGCGCCCGAGCTGCCGCTCGTGCAGTTTCCCGCGATGGCGTCGCAACTCGATGCGGGCGTCGATGCGGTGCTGCTGCTGTCGTTGATTTCGGGGCGCAACGCGCAGTATCTGATCGAGGAGCACGTGCGCGCGGTGCCGTTCTTCTTGCAGCACCCCGAGGTCGAGGCGATCAGCACCGCGTATTGCCTGGTAGACGGCGGCCACGTGACATCCGTGGAGTCGGTGAGCCAGACGCGCCCTCTGCCGGCAGACAAGCCGGAGGTTGCGGCGGCGCATCTGCGCGCGGCTGCATTGATCGGGATGCATGCAGCGTATCTGGATGCGGGAAGTGGCGCATCGCGCGCGGTGAGCGCGGCCATCCTACGCGCGGCGCGCGAGGCGTGGAGGGGGCCGCTGCTGGTGGGCGGAGGAATTCGCGGGGCGGATTCTGTGCGCGCGGCGCGCGACGCCGGCGCAGATTTCGTGGTCGTGGGCGGAGCATTCGAGGACGGCGGAGCGCGCGTGGTGGGTGCGCTGGCGCTGGCGGCCCGCTCGTGATCGACATCCATACGCATTTGCTGCCGGGTGTCGACGATGGTTCGCCATCCGTCGAAGTAACGGTGCCGGTGCTCGAGCGATTTCGAAAGGACGGCGTGACGGTGCTCGTCTGCACTCCGCACCTCAGGGCGACGGACGCGCACCGCGCACCCCTCGAGCGATATCGGTCGATACTCGCGAATCTCGTCGAGCACGCGCCCCCGCTTCCGGAGCTCGTGCTCGGGTGGGAGATCATGCTGGATGCGCCGGGTATCGACCTTCGCGCGCCGCACCTGCACCTCGGCGGGTCTGGCGCCGCGCTGGTGGAGTTTCCGCGGATGCAGGTGCCGCTGGGCGCGACCGAGGAGATTCTGCGCATCCGGATGACCGGGGTGACACCGGTGATCGCGCACCCGGAGCGCTATCATGAGTGCACTCCAGAGATGGTGCAACAGTGGCGCGACGCGGGGGCGGTGATTCAGATGGACGCGGTGATGGTATTCGGCAATTCACCAATGTCGCGGTTCGCGCGACGGCTGCTCGAGGAGGGGATGGTGGACTGCATCGCGAGCGACACCCATGGCGACTCCCGCTCGCTCGCCATGGCACGCGACTGGCTCGAGGCGATCGATGCGCACGAGCAGGCGGAGCTGCTGTGCACGGTCAACGCGCGGCGACTCCTCAACACTGAGGCGGTGCTTCCGGTGACTCCGATTCGGCCAACGGATCAGGGAATGCTCGCGAAGCTTCGGTCGATGTTCATGAGGCGCGCATGATCGACAGCATCACGCGCGCGCTGCGCGAGCTCTCGGCCACCGCGCTCGCCACGGCGGCGGAGATCGAGGCGGAGATCGCGAGCGCGGCCGATCTCATGCGCGCCACGGTAACGGCCGGTCGAACGCTGTTCTTCTGCGGCAACGGCGGGAGTGCCGCGGATGCGCAGCATCTCGCGACCGAGTACGTCGTGCGCTACATGCGCGCGCGGCGAGCCGTGGCTGCCATCGCGCTGACGACGGACACCTCGCTGCTCACTGCGGCGGCGAACGATCTCGGATTCGAGAACGTGTTCGCGCGACAGATCGAGGCGCTTGCGCGGCCCGGCGATCTGCTCGTGATCCACTCGACCAGTGGCGACTCTCCGAACGTGCTGCGAGCGGCGGAAGCGGCGCATCGGGCCGGCGCAAGGGTGCTTGCGTTCTCCGCGCGCGGAGGCGGCGCGTTGCGCGCGCTCGCGGACGTCAACGTCGTGGTACCTACACAGCGCACCGATCGCGCGCAGGAGCTGCATCTGTGCATCGAGCACGCGATCTGCGAACTCATCGAACGGGAGCTATGATCGACCTCAAGGGAAAGCGCGCGCTCGTTACGGGCGGCTCACGCGGGATCGGCGCGGCGACGGCATTGCTGCTCGCCGAATGCGGAGCGGATGTTGGAATTGGCTACAGGAATCGCGAAAAGGACGCCGAGGATGTCGTGCGGCGCATCGCCGCGTACGGTGTTCGCGGGTTCGCGCACGCGTCGGATCTGAGCGCGCCGGGTGGCACGGAGTCGCTCTTCGCACGAGCTGCGCGCGAGTTCGGCGGTCTCGATCTGTTCGTCGGCAACGCCGGCATCTGGCCGTTCGACGACGTCCCGCTCGGCGAGATGACCGACGAGCGATGGCATGGAACGATGCGCGCGAATATGGATTCGATGTTCACCACCTCGCGCGCCGCCATCCGCGCGATCTCCGATCACGGACACATCGTTTTGGTATCGAGCACCGCCGGCCAGCGCGGCGAAGCGGGTCATGCCGACTATGCGGCCTCGCGCGGCGCGATGATCTCGTTCGTGAAGTCCGTCGCCGTGGAGCTGGCGCCGCGGGACATCACATTCAACAGCGTCGCACCGGGGTGGGTCGACACGGAAATGGCCGCGGCGTCGCTCGTCGGTGAAGGGCGTGCGAAGGTCGAGGCGACGATCCCGCTCGGCCGCGTTGCATCGGCGAGGGATATCGCGGGACCGATCGTGTTTCTGTGCTCGGACCTCGCGCGGCACATCACGGGCGAGATCCTGAACGTCAATGGTGGGAGCGTGCTGTGCGGCTGACGACTCGCACGGCGCCGGCGATCACGCGGTGGCGAATCGCTCGCTGCGTCCCTCGTCCGCCGCTTGCCAGCTCTTGAAGCAGCGCCAATCGTACTCGCGCGCCGCGCGCATCTGGTCGGGAAATCCGAAGCAGTCGGTCCATCCCATCACTTCCGCGCGCCACGCGCAATCCCAGGCGAACGAGAATCGCCGAGGGCCATCTACGCATGCGACGTCGATCACGCCGGTGAGATCGGAGCATCCCGAATCCGCGCTGATCCGGACCGCCGTGATCTCGAGCTCGGGCTCGACCTCGAGGAGGTGCGTGAGCAGCCTGACGATCTTCGTGTGCGGGATCGGGCGTGCGGCAACGACGAGCGGCGTGCGAGTGCGTGCGCGAACGGAAAGAACCGCGGCCTTGAAGTCGGGCGTGGCGGAACTTTCGTCGAGAATGACGGCGAGATGCATAGGTGAATAAAGATAGCGCGACGACTGTCCCGTCGGGGAATGCGGAGCTGCTCCAGCCTCCCGCCTCTGTGCTCGAGATTGCACAGACGCTCATCCGCGCCGGCCACGAGAGCTGGTTCGTGGGCGGTGCGGTACGCGATGCCCTCCTGGGGCACCCAAACCTCGACTGGGACCTCGCGACGGCGGCGACGCCGCAGCAGATCCAGCGACTCTTCCGTCGCACCGTGCCGGTCGGCATCGACTTCGGCACCGTCGGGGTGATCGATGCCGCCGGCGTCATGCACGAGGTGACGACCTTTCGTCGCGATGTGCAGACCGACGGCCGGCACGCGGTGGTCGAGTTCGGGGCAAGTCTCGACGAGGATCTCGCGCGCCGTGACTTCACGATCAACGCGATCGCCTACGGGCCCGAGACACGTCAGCTCCACGACCCCTTTCGTGGCCGCGAGGATCTGCAGCGGAAGCTGGTACGCGCGGTGGGCATAGCGGCGGACCGCATGCGAGAGGATCGACTGCGCGCGCTCAGGGCGTTTCGATTCGCGGCGCGCTTCGACTTCGAGATCGAGCCCGGGACGTGGGCCGCAATCGAGGAATCCGCACCGCATCTGGGACGCCTGTCGATGGAGCGGGTGCAGCAGGAGATCGATAAAACCATGGTGCAGGTTGACCGGCCCGGAAACGCGTTTCGTTTGTGGCGGGACAGCCGTGCGCTCACCGTGTTGGCGCCGGCGCTCGCATCTGTGAACGAGATCGCGCTCGCGACGCTCGATCTTCTGCCGCGCGCCGCGAATGCGGAAGAGCGCCATCACACTGTCAACAGACTCATCGCGCTCATGCTCGATGTGCCGCCCGCAGCCGCGCGCGCAACCCTGCGCGAGCTTCGCTTTTCCAACGATCGCGTACAATGGATCGGTGACATCGTCGAGCGATGGCACCTCGTAGGAGGGCCGATTCGCGACGCGCTCGCGAAAGACGCCACGATACCCGATGCGACGGTGCGCCGATGGGTCGCCGCGATCGGCCGCACGCGCATCGATGCGCTGTTCACCGTGCTCGATGCGCGCGTTCGCGCGGAGGGCGCGGCCGGATCGGGGCGAGTCGAGCCGGGGAGAGTCCAGGAGCTCCGCGATCGCGCCGAGGCCGTCGCTCTTCGTGATCCCCTGGAAACTGGCGATCTTGCAGTCGATGGCGGAGATCTCATGAAGGCGGGGATCAAGGCCGGTCCGCGGCTCGGTGCGGCGCTCCGCACGCTGCTCGACTGGGTGCTCGACGACCCTTCCCGAAACACGCACGACCAGCTGCTCGCGCGCGCGCGCGAGCTGGCCGGCGAACAGTCTCACGGCTGAGAGAGCAGCGCATGTGGTTCCGCGGCCGCCAACCAGAAACGTCGGTGTGGAAGCGCTTTCGGTCCGCCGCCGACGGCTTCGTCTTCGCGAAGGAAGACGAGTACTACAGCGCGCACGTCGTCGCGCACGCGGAGCGCATCGTCGACCTCTTTTCAGCGCTGCTGGATCAGTTGCCGCCCGCCGTGGATCTGGCGATCGTCGATGCGCGCGGCTCGCGCAAGTGGCGCGGCGATCGGCTCGCTCTTCCCGATGTCCGCGATGCGTTTACGCGCATCAAGTCGCTCATCGCTGCGGCGGGCGGCGTCGAGCTCGCAGTCTACTCGAGCGAGGACCAGCTGACGCTCAATCCGATGCTCGAGCTGTTCATCTACGCGCGCACGGATCGCTGGCTGTATCTGCTCCAGGGGA
>DATHJR010000181.1:0-12745 GCA_035286525.1 Gemmatimonadaceae bacterium
CCCGTTTCGCGTTTCTGCGATCGAAGGAAGCGAAGGAGCGTCTCAGGCCGGCGCTCGCCCCGCTCAATGTTGAAAAGACTATGACCGCGCCAGTGACCGTGATCGTCAGCTACGACCTGAGGTTCTATGAACGGCTGCCAAAGCTGTTTCCTCAGAATCCGGGGATGGCGAAGCTCTTCGAGAACAATCCGGAGATGGTCGAAGCGACCGCGCAGCGGAATTCCAGCCTGCAGGGCGCGTACATGATCCTTGCGGCGCGCGCACTCGGCCTCGATTGCGGGGCAATGTCCGGCTTCGATAATGCCAAGGTGGACGAGGAGTTCTTTGCGGCCGGCAAGCCCTGTTTCGGCTGCGATCAGGAATTTTTCCCCGAGGGGCACGTGAAGACGAATTTCCTCTGCAACCTTGGATATGGTGATCCGGCCTCCCTGCATCCGCGACTTCCGCGGCTGTCGTTCGACGAGGCGTGCTCGCTACTGTAGCACCACGGTCCTCCTCAACTGAAGACTAGCTGCCAGCTCGTTTCTATAGGCTTCCCGAGTGTCGCAGGAGGCCGCGCCGAGTCGCGACCGTGACTGCTTCGGTGCGGCTCTCTGCGTGCAGCTTGGCGAAGATGCTCTTGAGGTGAGTCTTCACCGTGCTCTCCTCGATATGGATCTCTGAGCCGATATCGCGATTACTCCTGCCCTCGGCTACCAGGGCCAGCACCTCACGCTCACGATCGGTGAGCGATTCATCGGTCACGCGCTGCGCGAGCTTCGCGGTGAGTTGAGGCGGCAGCAGCGTGTCACCCGCGTGTACGCGGCGAATCGCGTCCAGCACTTCGCCCCGACGCGCATCCTTGAGCAGATAGCCGCGCGCGCCGGCCCGGATCGCCTGATAGACGTCTTCTTCGGTATCGTATGTGCTTAGGATGATCACACGCGCGGCGGGATCGGTGCGACGGATCTCGCTGATCACTCCGATGCCGTCGAGCGCGGGCATCCGCAGGTCGATCAGCGCTACATCGGGCCGGTGGGTCTTCCACTTCTCGACGGCTTCGAGACCATTGCTCGCTTCCGCGACAACCGACATGTCGGATTGTCGTCCGATCATCGCCACGAGTCCCTCGAGGACGACGGCGTGATCATCGGCGAGGAGCAAGCGAATCTCCGTCGCGGTCGTCATGGGGATGTTGCGGCGCACTCGGGAACTGACACTGATATAGTAGTGCCGGAGCCTGCCGCGCTGCGGATCGAGAGTTGACCGCCCATCGATGATACACGCGCTCTCATACCAGCCAGCCCCAATCCATCGAAGGCTGAATTCGCATCGAAGCCGCGCCCGTCGTCGGTAAGGCGCAGCAGAACCGCATCGTCGGAGAAGTCCAGCTCCATCACGATTCGCTGTGCAAGCCCATGACGAATCGCATTCGTTAGCGCCTCCTGCCCAATGCGGAGCAGATGCTCGTCCCACGATGGTGGGAGTTCGCGCGGCACACCACCCTGCGCGAATTCGGAATTGACTGACGTGCCATCCGTCATACCAGTCACCATCTCTCGCAAAGCCGTGGACAGATCGTTTCGCTCGAGCACCTGGGGACGAAGCGCCATCACCGAACGCCTGGCTTCCTGCAGCCCCTCGCGCGCCATCGCCTCCGCGCGGGCGATGTGCGCGCCTGCTTCGGCGTCGAGGCCCCGTGCAGAGGCATCATCGGACGCTTCCAGCTGAACGATCACGCCCGTGAATGCATGCGCCAGCGTGTCGTGCACATCGCGCACGACTCGATTGCGCTCGGCCATCACTGCCGCTTGCCGACTCTGATCCGACAACCGCGTCAGTTGCAGCGCCAGCATCGCCTGGTTCGCCAGAGCCTGCGCCAGCTCGATCTCCTCGAAATGGAGGTCGCGTCGTTCGCGAAAGCCGATGGCCAGCAGTCCAGCGACGTCACCGGCGATCAACATCGGCACGACGAGAATGGTGACGGTGCCGAGAGAAAGGTTGTAGTCGCGGAAAGGCACGTCCGTGTTGGAGCGAATGTCCGCGCAGATCTCAGGGCGCTTCGTCGCGAGGATCTGCCGCCAGACAGGATTGTTCTGCGCCTCCGGAGACATCCGCGCGGCGGGATGCGGGGCATCGGCAACAGTGAACAATCGGTCGTTGATGAACTGAAAGTTGAAACGAGCGAACGCACTGCCTTCGACGGTCAACCACACCGTGATTGTCGCGGCATCAAACTGTCCTGCGATCGTCCGCAAAACCACTTCCATTAGCCGATCCGGCGACGCCTCCTGCACCAACGCGTCGAGAGTTCGGGTCAACGCGCCCAGCTGGCCGCGGGCGAGTTTCTCGGATGCGCGCAATGCCTCCTGAACGCGATTTCGCTCCGTGACATCCATCACCGTTCCGACGACGCTCACGACGTGGCCGATTTCGTCGCACACCGGCTGCGCAACCGTTTCAATGTCGGTGGTGGAACCGTCACCCGCGACGATGCGATAGTGTAGCGGTCGCGGCTCACCAGTCGCGATGCTTTGTTGGAATCCCTCCAGCACTGCGGGCAAATCGTCCGGGTGCACATTCGAGAGACATTCCATGAAGTGCGCCGACGAGGTTTTGCCCGGGAGGCCGAGTATTCGGTAGCACTCGACGGAGCCCGATGCGCCGCCGCCGACAGGATCGATGATCCAGCTGCCGGTTTTGGTAAGACGCTGCGCATCGGCGAGCATCTGCCGAGTCTGCGCAAGCTCATCTCTCAAACGGGCCGCTTCGCCGTGTGAGTCCGCGCGATCCGCAAACGTCTGAGAAGACGCCGGAGTTTGAGCGTTTAGGCGCATGCTCATAGCATTGCGTGACGGACGCGCGCGGGCAAGTCCCTCGAAAGAGGGAGGCAAAGATCAAGCGACGGACGGATGGCGGGCCGTGCACGTCGCGAATTAACCTGCTGGACGCGTCAAAGGGATCTCCATGATCGACGAACGAGTCCGCGAAACTGTTTACATGTGGTACTCGCTGTTCAATCTCCCGCACCGTGAGAGCGTCGCTGAGGTGCATGACCGCGTCGTGACACCGGACTACACCTCGTGCACCGGCGACGGACCCGGAGACCGTTGGGACAAGCAGAAGTCGATTCAGATAATCACCGGCTTCGAGACCTCGATCCCCGACATGAAGTTCGAAATCAAGGAGCGATTTGCCGATGACGATCGTGTGATCGTGCGCGGTGAGGTCAGTGGCACTCCGGCTGGCGATCTCTTCGGCGGACTCATCCCGAATAGTGGCAAACGGTTTCGCGTGATGGCGATCGACATTCACACCATCGAAAGCGGGAAAATCCGCAAGACCTATCACATGGAGAACTGGTTCGCGGCGATGCTGCAGCTTCGCTCATGAAGTCAATCACGACCTTTCTTGGAAGAGGAGCTCACAATGTCTACAAACGGGAAACCAGGGATTGTATTCGCTCACGGGCTTTGGGCTGACGGCTCGTGTTACAGCAAGGTCATTCCTACGCTGCAGGCCGATGGATACCAGGTGATCTCGACGCAGAACAGTCTTGACTCACTCGAGGGTGACGTTGCCGCCGTCCACCGTGCGTTGGGCCGAGTGAACAGTCCCGCGATCCTCGTCGGCCACTCGTATGCCGGCACCGTCATTACTGCCGCTGGTACAGACGACCGCGTTGCGGGGTTGGTCTTCATCGCTGCCCTGGCTCCCGACGAGGACGAGACGTCGCAGAGTCAGATAGACAAGTTCCCGCCTACGGAGATCTTCAAGCACATCGATATCGCGGACGGACGCATTTGGATGCGCCCGGACGCCACGAAGTACTTCGCCGGGGATCTATCCGAGGAGGAACAGAAGCTCGTCTGGGCGGTGCACACCGTCCCGACGGTCAACCTCTTCAACGAGAAGATGGCAGGAACGGCGTGGCGGACGAAGCCGACGTGGTACATCGTCGCGAAGAACGACCGCACGGTTAACCCCGAATTGGAACGCTTCGCAGCAAAGCGCATGGGGGCCACCGTCACTGAAGCCGACAGCAGTCACGTAGTAATGCTTTCGAAGCCGAAAGTCGTGATCGACGTGATCCGGCGTGCGGCCATGGCGGTGCAGCAAGGCGCAATGGCCACGGTCTAGGCGAGCTACTCCAGCGCGAGGCAAAGAGATGAGCAATGCCACCAGCAGCGGAATCGCGCAGGAGCAGCGGCCGTTCGACGTCGCGTGGCGGACAATCGATGGCCTCAATGTCCGCTACGCTACGGGCGGGAAGGGCGGCGAGAAGGTTGTGCTCTTCAGTCCATGGCCGGAAAGCATCTTTGCGTTCGCTCCTGTGTGGGCTGGGCTGACGAAACAGTTCGAGGTGCTGGCGATCGACCTTCCCGGCTTCGGCCGGTCGGAGGCGCGCGACGATCTTTTCGCGCCGCGGAAGATGGGCGAGTTCATCGCGAAGGCCATCGATGGGTTCGGTCTCACAGCGGTCCACGCCGTTGGACTTGACGTCGGATCGCCGTCGGTCCTCTTCGCGGCGCTCGCGCGGCCGGAACTCTTCCGCAGCCTCATAGTGGGTGCCGGCGCCACGATGTACCCACTCGATGTTGATGGCGTCCTCAAGTCGATGATCGAAGCGGAGGCGCTGCCACCGCTAAATTCTGTCGAGGTCATCGGCGGATTCCTGGGGTCTATTCGCGGGTACGCCGTGCCGTCATTCGTCCGCGACGACTATCTCGCGTCTTACGAGGGCGATCGGTTGACGCGGTCGGCGGCACTCGTTCGCGCGTACCCGAAAGACCTCGCAGCACTGGCGCCGCGCCTCGCCTCGATCGAGGTACCCGTGGCAATCGTGGTCGGTCGGAACGACCCTTACGGGCTCGCTCGGGACGCGGCGCTCCTGCGCGAACGACTGCCGCACGCACGCCTGGATGTCCTCGAGGCAGGGCACTGCGTCTGGGAGGAGCGGGCGCCCGAATTCGAGTCGATCGTCACGCAATGGGTGAGTGGTGGCTTCAACGGAAGCCGCGCCCAATGAGTTTCGCCGTACACCCCTAAACGAGTTGAGCGACGACGTCATGACGAAGACCGGAAGCAATACGACCGCGCCCACGCAGCTCCTCGAGACGAATGGCGTTCGCTACGCGTACCGGAGGTTCGGGAACAGCTCCGGGCGACCGTTGCTCTTCCTGCAGCACTTCACCGGGACTCTCGACAACTGGGATCCGGCTATCACCGATCCGCTTGCCGCCGGTCGCGAGGTCATCCTCTTCGACAACGCGGGAATCGGTCGGTCGACTGGCGATGTACCCGAGACCATGGCCGAAATGGCCAAGCACGTCATGGCTTTTCTTGACGGCCTGGGTCTCGCGAGCTGCGACGTTCTGGGTTTCTCGCTCGGCGGTGTGCTCGCCCAACAGATCGCCCAGGACCGACCGTCGCTCTTTCGCCGCATGATCCTCGTCGGCACAGCTCCGCGCGGCGGCGAGGACATCATGCACCTCGGGAAGCCGAGCCTCGCGAAGCCCCTCCAGGATCCGCAGAACAAAGGCTACGCCGTTTTGCAAGAAATCTTTTTCGCACCGAGCACTACGAGCCAGGCCGCCGGCGCGGCGTTCATCGCGAGACTGATGCAGCGAAAGGACGACCGTGAGCCGCCCTCCGGACCGAAGGTCGCCGGCGCACAGCTGGCCGCGTTTCGCGAGTGGGAACACTTCACGGGAGAGCGCTTCGCCGACCTGAAGGGCATTCGTCATCCCACGCTGGTCGTGCAGGGCTTCAATGACGAGATGATTCCGGTCCGCAACTCGTACTGGCTGGCCGAGAACCTACCGAACGCGGTCCTGCTGGTGTACCCGGATGCAGGACATGGCTCCTTGTTCCAGTATGCGGACTCCTTCACCAAACACGCGGCCGACTTCCTGGCTTCCGACTTCGAATCGGCGGTCTTCTGAGCGGTGAACAATCCATGAGAACACCCCTACTCGTTGGCGCTGCTTTCGGATTGCTCGGACGATCCTTTCCACAGGCATCCGCCCAGAGCCTTAGCCAGCAGGGCAAAAAAGAGAGCGTTCGCGCTCTGTTAAAGAGTCTCGAAACCAGAGATCCGAAACCATCCAGGATCATCAATCCCAAGAACTTTGTTCAACATGATCCCCAGATCGAGGACGGCGTCGAGGGATTCAGGCGATGGGCCGCTCGCCTGCCTCCCGACATCAGAGTGAACACAATCAGAATCTTTGCCGACAGCGACTACGTCGTTGCTCAGTCGGAATTCAACATGGCCGGTCCAAGAATCGGCTTCGACATTTTCAGGTTCGAGAAGGGTCAGATTGTGGAGCACTGGAACAACCTCGAGGCGAAATGCGCTTAGCCCAATGGCAGCGGTCGCACTCAGATCGACGGTCCGACCGAGATCACTGACCTCGACAAGACCGACGCCAACAAAGCCTTGGCCACAGAATATTTTGAGGTGGTTGTCATAGGCGGCAACAGAGATCGGGCGACCGACTATCGAGATCAGTTCCACCAGCACAACTGTTATGGAGAAGACAACAAATCCGGTCTTCAAACGAAACAAGGCCCGTTCGCCAAGCCCGGCTTCGTCTACAAGGTAGAGAAGGTCCACAAAGTTCTCGGCGAAGGCAGCTCCGTGCTCGTCGTGAATGAGGGGTTGTTCGATAACACGCCCACCAGCTTTTACGACTTCTATCGCATTGCTGGCGGGAAGATGGTCGAGCACTGGGACGTACTCGAGCCGTTGGTCCAGAGAGAGCTGTCGAAAAATCCTAATGGCAAGTTTTGAGGGGAGACACGTAAGGTGCCGAACGCTGCGCAGAAACGGTGTTCATGGGTCAACCTCGACAATGCGCTCTTGCTGGAGTATCACGATCGCGAATGGGGGGTGCCGAACCACGACGATCGCAAGCATTTCGAGTTCCTCATTCTCGAAGCAGCGCAGGCCGGATTGAACTGGTCGATCGTGCTCAACAAGCGCGAGGGGTACCGCCGCGCGTTCAGCCAGTTCGATCCGCAGAAGGTTGCACGATACTCCAAGGCGAAAATCGACAAGCTCATTGCCGACCCGACGATCATACGCAACCGGATGAAGATCGAGGCCGCCGTCAAGAACGCGCGCGCGCTGCTCGCCGTGCAGGAAGAATTCGGAAGCTTCGACAAGTATTCCTGGCAATTCGTCGACGGCAAGCCGCGGCAGAATCGCTGGAAATCAGTGGGGCAGATTCCCGCCACAACCCCCCAGTCCGACAGCTTCAGTCGCGATCTCAAACAGCGCGGCTTCAGTTTTGTCGGATCGACCGTGATCTACGCGCACATGCAGGCGATTGGAATGGTCAACGATCACTTGGTCGACTGCTTTCGCTATCGCACCATCAAGCGCGGTCTAGCGTAACGAGGCGAGTTATCGCTGTAGAGCAGGGGTGTCGTACCCTTCCAGTTCGCGGTGCGTCGACCCTACGTCGACTGGCTCGAGGAGCGCGCGCTGTCGTGAGTCTCCGGCGACCAGCTGGCAACGATCGTCGTGCCCGCAGATGGCTCCGTGACGAACGTCAGTGCGAGATGCGCTCGAGCCGCACGCTCCTGCATGCTCACCAGGCCGTACGCGTCCGGTCGCACGGCGTCGGCATCGAAGCCGATGCCGTCGTCCGCGACCACCACGCGGACGGAACCACCTTCCGCGAAGTCGAGGTCCACGTCGATGCGCGCCGCACCGCCGTGCTTGATGGCGTTGGTGAGCGCTTCGCGCGCGATGCCGACGAGCGCCGACTCGACCGGCGTATCGAGCAGGGCAGGGTCTCCGCTCACGGAGAGATTCAGCGATCCAACAAAATGCCGTCGCACGCTGTCGACGACATCTCGCAACGACCGCGCGAGCCCGCCCGAGCTGATGTTCGGTCGAAGGACGTTGACCGATCGTCGGGCATACGCCAGGCTCTCCACCGCGAGCTCGCGCACCGTGGACAGTGGTTTCTCGGCCTGCGCCCAAGCCGGACCAAGCTTCGCCTCCGCGTCCGCGAGCTGCATGACGATCATCGCCAGCCCCTGCGCGAGTGTATCGTGGATCTCGCCAGCGAGTCGGCTGCGCTCATCCTCGGCACGTTTTCGCTCGGTGACGTCGACGAGCGTACCCACCCATTCCATGATCTCGCCGGCGTCATTCAGAACCGGATGGCCAATCTTGTGGAGGTGCTTCGTCGTACCCGTCGGCAGCACGATGCGAAAATCGACTTCAAAACCGTTTCGCGTCCGCAGCGCCTCGGTGACGGTTGTGCAGTATCCCTGGCGATCCGAAGAGTGCATCAACTGAAGCAAGCCCTCGTGGTCGAGCAAAGGCGTGGAGTTGGTTCGTTCAAATATCCGAAAAGTTTCGTCAGACCAATACGTCGCCCGCTCCGCTCCTGGGCTCGCCGCCCAGCTGCCGGTATGGGCGAGCCGCTGCGCTTCGGCGAGATACGTCTCGCTGCGCTTGAGAGCTTCCTCGGCCCGTTTGCGGGCGGTCAAATCGAGCACGAAGGCGACGATGTGCCGCTGCGACTCGTCAACCGCTGCCGAGGCCATCAGGATGGGAACACGGCTGCCATCCTTCCGGACATACTCCTTCTCGAACACCTCACACCGCCCCGTAGCCTGTATCTCTGCCACCGCTTGCATGCTGACCGCTTGCCATTCGGGCGGCGTCAGGTCGCGCCATCCGATCTCGCCCGATGTGAGATCGTCGCGACTGTATCCCAGGATGTCGAGGTACGCGTCGTTCGCGTCGACAATGCGACCCTCTGCATCACAGCTCGCCACGCCGATGATGTTGGCGTCGACCAGGCGGTGAATCCTCTTGTCGTGGTCCTGGAGCTCCGCGTAGCGCCGGCTGCGATCGAGTGATGTCGCCGCGCTCGATGCCAGCACGCGCAAGACCGCCAGTTGATCCGGCGTAAAGACCCCCGAATCGCGGTCTTTCTCCAGGTATAGCACGGCGACGAGCGTATCCCGCGCCACGAGTGGGAGGCTGAGCATGAAGCTCGCACTGACGTCCGCGGGATCGTTGACGATAACCGACTCGTGCATTTCGGCAGCACGCTCGATGATCGTCTCGGGCAGCTCCGCCTCAGCGACGGTCCAGTCGCGCACGTTCACGACAACTCCGGCTTCACTAGCGGTCGCATCCGCTTCGATCCGCAATTCGCCATCGCGGCGAACAAGAAGGAAAGCACGCGTCGCCCGCGAATGCTCCAACGCCGCGCGAACGACCGCCTTCAACGTGGCATCGAATTCGATCTCGGTCGATACTGCTTCGGTGACGCGCAGTATTGTTTCGACATCGAGTTGCTCTGCCGGTGCAGACGTTGTCGACGTCGCGACGCGTCGTGATCGTGTTTTCATTGTAGCATTTCCCGGTTCAGCCGAGCCTGATGAGCCCGCGCTCCGCGGCCTTGGCAACTGCGTCCGTGCGGCTCGTTGCTCCGAGCTTCTCAAAGAGATGGCTCAAGTGAATCTTCACCGTGCCTTCGCTGATGTTGAGCGTCTCGCCAATTTCCCGGTTCGGCTTGCCGGCCGCAACCTGGCGCAACACGGCCATCTCGCGCGAGGTGAGCTGTACCCGCGTCATTCGAGCAACCAGCTTGGAGGCAACCGCCGGCGAGACCCAGGTTCCTCCGTGATGCACCGTGCGCACACAGGCGACGAGATCGGACGGCGAGACGTCCTTCAGGAGATAGGCTTTCGCTCCGGCCAATAGTGCGCGGTCGATGTCATCGTCCGTGTCGAATGTCGTGAGAACGACAAGTACGGCGTCGGGGCACTCGCGGCGAACCTGTTCCACGACTTGCACGCCGTCAAGAATCGGCATCCGCAGGTCGACGAGCGAGACATCGGGGCGTTCCTGTCGATAGAGCGCGACAGCCGATTTCCCATCGCCCGTCTCGGCGATCACCTCAATGTCCGGCTGTTCATTGAGAATGTGCGAAACACCACCGCGCACGATCGTGTGATCGTCCGCCAGCAGGACGCGAATAGGTGCTCGAGCGTCTGAGTTCCTCATCGCCATACCGACAAATTGGTCCCGACGTCCGTCATCCGCGGTATTGTATTGCCACGTCGCCATTCGGGCCATACGCCATGCGGTCGGTTGCAAGTATGACTTTAGAGGGATTTTCCGGGCTCGGCAGCCCCCAGGGCTCAACGCGACGGATCTGCTGATCGTTTCGGCTCACGAAGAGATTCTGTGCGCCTTCCCCTTGGAGTCAAGTGTGCGTCGGACCGCCCGCGCGAGCGTTTCGGGCGTAATCGGCTTCTCGACAAACGACACGTCGGAGTCGATCACGCCGTGCCGCACGATAGCACTTGCGGTGTAGCCCGACATGTACAGCACCTTGAGATCGGGCCGCATCGGCTTGAGCCGATCCGCCAGTTGGCGCCCACTCATGTGCGGCATCACGACATCGGTGAGCAGGAGGTGAATCGACGCCGGATGCTGCTCGCTGATCAGCAGCGCATCGCCCCCGCCGGCAGCCGCCAACACGTTGTAGCCGTAGCGCCGAAGGATTGCGGAGGCGAGCGTTCGCACGCGTTCTTCGTCCTCCACCAAGAGGATCGTTTCCGCGCCGTTGAGCGCCGCGACAGGCTCGGCGGGCTCCGATACGGAAGGCACCACATCCTCCGGCGCCACGGGAAAGTACACGCGAAAGGAAGTGCCGACGCCTTTCTCGCTGTACAGCCAGATGAATCCGCCGCTCTGCTTCACGATGCCGAACACGGTGGAAAGGCCGAGACCCGTGCCCTCGCCGGCAGCCTTCGTGGTGAAGAAGGGTTCGAAGACTCGTTCCTGTGTCTCCTTGTCGATCCCCGTTCCGTTGTCGCTGACCGTCAGCACGACGTGACGCCCGGCGCGCGACCCGACGTGCTGCGCGACGTACGCCGCGTCGAGCTCCACCGTCGACGTCTCGATCGTGAGCTTTCCACCGCCGGGCATCGCATCCCTGGCATTCACCGCGAGGTTCATCAGCACCTGCGTGATTTGATCGACGTCGACAAAAATGCCGGGCAGCTTGCTCCCCGGCACGCGAACGAGCTCGACATCTTCACCGATCACGCGCCGCAGCATGCTGTCGGTTTGCGAAACGATTTCGTTGAGGTTCACGAGCCTGGGACGCAGCAACTGGCGACGGCTGAACGCCAGCAACTGTTTTGTCAGTCCCGCTGCGTGGAGACCGGCGAGCCGGATCTCTTCCAACTGGAGGCCCATCGGATCCGACGGCATCAGGTCGGCCTTCAGCATCGACGCGTAGCTCAGGATGACGGAGAGCATGTTGTTGAAGTCGTGCGCGACGCCACCAGCGAGGAGTCCGACCGCCTCCATCTTCTGCGCCTGGCGGAGCTGTTCTTCCGATCGCCTGAGAGCCTCCTCCGCTCGCTTCTGGTCAGACAGGTCCGCGTGGAAATTGATGCACATCGCATCATCGAGCATCGCGCCGCCCTCGAGCACGTACGCACGAGTGCCGTCCTTGCGAATCAATACCTTCTCTCTGGGGCCGACGACGCCCGTTGTCTGCAGCACGAGCAGCGCGGCCTCGTCGCCAGCCGCCGATTCGGGGGCCGTGAGCAGCGACCATCCGATGCCGCCCGCATCGAAATCCGCGCGCGAGTATCCGATCAGCGAGAGATAGGCATCGTTGGCCTCGTGCACGACGCCATACGCGTTGGTTACGGAGATGGCAATGATCCCCGATGCGGCCAGCGACGCGAAGCGGGCCTCGCTGATCCGAAGCGCGTGCTCCGCGCGGCCACGTGCGTCCCTGATTTCCCGTTGGCGAAGCTCCCGGTCCACCGCAGGAACCAGTCTCGCCAGCCGATCCTTCAGCACGAAATCCTGCGCGCCGCTCCGCATCGCCTCGACCGCGGTC
Organism: Gemmatimonadaceae bacterium; assembly: GCA_035286525.1. GTDB lineage: Bacteria > Gemmatimonadota > Gemmatimonadetes > Gemmatimonadales > Gemmatimonadaceae > FEN-1250. The sequence goes on from DATHJR010000181.1 coordinate 11,883, forward strand.
TCCTCACCGATGGTGCCGGACACGATGATGAAGGGAAGCTCCTTCCCCGATCGCCGTAACGTCGCCAGTGCTTCGAGCGCGCTGAACGTCGGCATCGACCAATCACTGATGACGACGTCCCATTCGCCCGTCGCGAGCGCCTTGTGCATCTCGAGCGCGGTGTCCACCCGCAGTGACTGAACGTCTCGTCCGCCCCGAGACAGCTCGCGAAGCACGAGCGTTGCATCGATTGGCGAATCCTCGACCATCAACACACGCAGCGGGTGGGTCACCTCGTGCTCACGTGGACGGGGAGTTGCCGGACTGCATGTGCGTCATGAACGTCCCTCCGAACGAGGGTACGCAAGGCGGGCGAAACGACAACCCGTCCGATCTCATGCATCGGTGCGAAGCGCGAGCCTTGATGTGTCGATGAAGGCAACGCTAGCAGTGTGTACACGCTCGCGTCAACGAACATCGTTTCGCGCGTGCGTTAATGAGAATCGGCTAATGCATTTCGATCGTCATGCCGACTCTCGTGACCGCGCCTCATAACGCACTGGAAGCGAGAGCACGAAGGTACTGCCACTCGCCACGCTGCTGCGCGCAAGCGTCACGTCACCACCCAGCAGGCGCGCGAGCTGGCGCGCGACCGAGAGTCCGAGTCCGGTGCTGCCCTCAGCGGGCATCGTCGTGGCATCCTCCTGCCAGAACGCATCGAACACGTGCTCGTGATTCTCGGCGCGTATGCCGCGACCCGTGTCCGTCACATGGAAGTTGATTTGCGCACCTTCGCCAGCGCCCGTCACGCTCACTCCCAGCACGATATCGCCGCTGGGCGTGTACTTGATCGCGTTCGCGAGAAGATTCACGAGGATTTGGCG
>DATHJR010000182.1:0-10898 GCA_035286525.1 Gemmatimonadaceae bacterium
GCGCTGCCATATCGCTCGGCGAGCTTCACTCCCTCCTGGATCACGACGCGAGGCGGCGTATCATCGAGCCCGAGCTCGGCGCTGCCGAGGCGGAGCACCGAGCGCTCGATCGCACCAATGCGCTCCAGACGCCAATTGACGGTGACCTCGCGGAGCGCGCGGTCGATCTCGACGCCATCGGTGATCACCGCGCGCACGAGAACGGCGGCGCGCTTGCGCTCATCCGGCGGAACGTGGAGATCATCCCAGATCTGCGCGGCGACTCGCTCGAGCTGCTGACCTGGTCTCATGTCCCACGCATACAGTGCCTGGAGCGCCCTCGCTCGCGCCCTCGTTTCAACCTTCGCGCGCACGCAGCCTTTCGAAGAGATCGACCATCTCGAGCGCGGCGATCGCCGCATCCCATCCTTTGTTGCCATGCGTGCCGCCCGCGCGCTCCTCGGCCTGTTCCAAGGTGTCGGTGGTCAACAGGCCGAATCCGATTGGCACGTCGAAGTCCGCTCCCGCCTCGGCCAACCCTCGCGACGCCTCGCCCGCGACGTAGTCGAAGTGCGGCGTCTCGCCGCGAATGACGGCGCCCAGGGCGACGATCGCGTCGTAGCGCTCGGTTGCGAGCAGCACGCGCGTGGCGCCCGGGAGCTCCCACGCGCCCGGCACCCACACGACATCGATGTTCTCCCGCAGCCCGCCGTGACGAGTCAAAGCATCGATGGCGCCGTCCACCAGACGCCGCGTAACGCTCTCGTTGAACCGACTGACGACGATCGCGACAAGGCGGTCCGTCATGTCGGCGGTACCGGCGAAATCCGACATCAGTGGGCGAGCAGGTGGCCGAGCTTGGTGTGCTTCGCGATGAGGTAATCGCGATTCTCCGCCGTCTCGGGCGCATGAATCGGCACGCGATCCTGGACGTGCAGCCCGTAGCCCTCGAGGCCGACCATCTTCCGCGGATTGTTCGTCATCGGCCGGATCGAGCGCAGGCCGAGGTCGAGGAGGATCTGGGCGCCGATGCCGTAGTTGCGGAGATCGGGCTCGAAGCCGAGGCGCGCGTTCGCCTCGACGGTATCGGCCCCGCCGTCCTGCAACGCATACGCCTTGATCTTGTTGAGGAGGCCGATGCCGCGCCCCTCCTGGTCGAGATAGACGACGACGCCCTTGCCGGCCTTCTCGATCTGCGCCATCGCGGCGTGCAGCTGCCAGCCGCAGTCGCAGCGCATCGAGCCGAAGACATCGCCCGTGAGGCACTTGGAGTGCATGCGCACGAGGATGCTCTCGCCCTGATCGACGTCGCCGTGCACGAGCGCGACGTGCTCCCGGTCGTCGACATCGTTGCGGTAGCCGATAATGCGCCAGACGCCGAACTCGGTCGGCAGCCTCGCTTCCGCGACGCGGTGCACGAGGCGCTCGGTCTGGAGCCGGTACGCGACGAGCTGGGCGACGGTGATGAACTTGAGATTGTACCGCTCCGCAAACTCCTCGAGCTGCGGGCGGCGCGCGGGTGCGCCATCATCGTCGCGAAGGATCTCGCAGACGACACCGGCGGGCGCCAGTCCTGCGAGCCGCGCAAGATCGATCGATGTCTCGGTGTGCCCGACGCGCTGCAGCACGCCACCCGGGCGGGCGCGCAGCGGCTGGATGTGCCCGCCGAAGCGGAGATCGTTCGGCCCGCTCGCCGGATCGACGGCGACACGGATCGTCTGCGCACGGTCCTGCGCGCTGATGCCGGTGGTGATCCCGTACTTGGGAGCCGCGTCGATGCTCTGCGTATATGCGGTGCGCAGCGCGTCGATGTTGCCCTCCCCGATGAGCGCGAGGCCGAGCTGATCGCAGCGCTCCGGGGTGAGCGCGAGGCAGATCAGTCCACTCGCGCGCTTCGCCATGAAATTGATGATCTCCGGCGTCACCAGCTCGGCGGCACAGATGAGATCACCCTCGTTCTCGCGATCCTCATCGTCCGCCACGATGAGCATCTCACCGTTGCGGATCGCCTCGATCGCGTGCTCAATCGTCGCGAATGCCATTCTCAGTCCTGACCGTGTAGAGAGGAAGGGGTCTGGAACCCTCCCTGGTATGGCGCCAGCATCCGTCTCGCATATTTGCCGATGATGTCGCCTTCGATCTGCACGCGTTGACCCTCCTCGAGCGCGCCGAGGGTCGTGTGTGAGAGCGTGTACTCGATGAGCGAGAGCTGCACGACATCCGGCGCGGGAAGCTCGTTCACCGTGAGGCTCACGCCATCGACGGTGAGCGACCCGTGCGGGATCATGAGCTCCGCGAGTCCTTCGGGCAGCGAGAGCGTGACGAGCCGCGCATCACCCTGCGTCTCGATTTCGGCGACCGTGGCGACTCCATCGACGTGGCCGAGGACGAGGTGGCCGCCGAACCGCGATCCGGCGACCATCGCGCGCTCGAGATTCACTCGACGGCCGCTTTCCCACTCGCCGATGGTGGTGCGATCGAGCGTCGTGGTGACGGCGGCTACGGTGAACCAGCGCGGGCCATGCTCGCGGACGGTGAGACAGGCGCCATCGAGCGCGATGCTCTCTCCCTCCGCCAGATCCTCGTAGCGACAGCGCACGCGCAGCTCACGCCCGGCGGGCGTGACCCGTACCTGGTCGATCGTGCCGACGTCCTCCACGAGCCCCGTGAACATGCGTGCGTTCCCATCGTTCGATGAGCGTCAGTCGCTCGAGGGCGGCGCGTACACGGTCATCGTGTCCGCGCCGATCTCGCGCCGCTCGAGCGCGCGCCAGGCTGGCGCGCGCTCGACTTCCGTCGGCGGGACGAACGCAAACGCGTCCAGCGCGCCCGCGCCGAAGATCGCCGACCCCTGAAAGATAACAAGCCGATCGACCATTCCGGTTCCGATCAGGGCGCCCGCGAGGCGCGCGCCCCCCTCTACGAGCAGCGAACGCACGCCCAGCGCGCCGAGGGCGTCGAGCGCCACGCGGAGTGACGCTGCCTGAATGACGCGCACGCCGGCCGCCTCCAGCGCGGCCACGCGGGCGGCGGGCGGCGTGGCGGCAACGACGAGCGCCGGAACCTGGTGCGCGGTGCGCACGATCACCGAGTCCAGCGGAAGCCTGGCCGCGCGGTCGAACACCACGCGCAACGGCGGTACCCGAGGCGCGGGGGCATCGCGAACGGTGAGCGACGGATCGTCGGCGAGCGCTGTGCCGATGCCGACGCCGATCGCATCGCTTCCAGCGCGCATCTCGTGCACCAGCCGGCGCGAGTCGTCGCCGGTGATCCATCGAGAATGCCCGGTGGCATCCGCGAGCGCGCCATCGAGGGAGACCGCGAGCTTGAGCGTGATCCAGGGACGCTGCTCCACGAACGAGTGGAAGAAGGGCGCGTTGAGCTCGCGCGCCGCGCCGTCCTCGACTCCGATCGCGACCTCGATGCCGGCGTCCCGGAGGCGCTCCACCCCGCCGGCGGCGGCGGGATTCGGATCGCGCACGGCGATCACCGCCCGCGCCACGCGCGCGGCGACGAGCGCATCCGTGCAGGGCGGTGTCTTGCCCGTGTGCGCGCAGGGCTCCAGGGTGACGTAGATCGTCGCGCCCGAGGCGCGGTCGCCCGCCGCACGCAACGCCTCGACCTCCGCGTGCGCGGAGCCGAAGCGCGTGTGATGACCCTCGCCGACGACGACACCATCGCGAACGACGACGGCGCCGACCATTGGGTTCGGCGCCGTCTGGCCCCAGCCCTTCCGTGCCAGCTCGAGCGCGCGGCGCATGAACGCCGCATCGCTCACGCTGGAGCCCGGATCAGAGACCAATGCGGATTCCAAGTGAGCCGTACGTGCGCGCGGCGTTCGCGGGGGTCGAGAAAGTATTGAAGGTGGTGATGTCGCCGCCGCTCACGCGTCCGACCTCGGCCACGAAATGCGCGAGGAGGAAGTTGAACGAGAGGTCCGCGAAGTAGTTCGTGCGCGTCGGCGTGATGTGCAGCGCAATCGGAGCGTTCGGAGTGTCGCCGCCGACGTTGTACGTGAGCGAGCCCTTCGTGTCGTACTTGTCCTGCCCGATGCCCGCCGCGACGCCGATGAAGAGAAGCTTTTTGCTCGCGGTCAACCGCCACTGTTTCGTCCGAATGCTGTATTCGTTGATGCTGACCGTATTTCCGGAATTGTCCACTCCGCTCAACTGCGCGGTTGGCACATCGCGAACCATGTACGACACGCCGACACCGGGCACGAGCAATGATTCCTGAAGGATTCCGAGGCGTCCGCCGAAGCCGATCTTCCACTTGCTGTCCTGCGCGCCGACGCTGATGGAGTTCTTCGAATAGCTCGGCAGGTATGACACGTTCACCAGCGCGTCGATCCCGCCGATGCTCGTGATGCCAAACGGGAATCCCTTGAACAGTCCCACGGCGACGTCGACGGACGGCAGTCCCACCCATTGGTCGGAGGTCGGGATGTGGGTCGACACGGCCGGTGACGACTGCACGTTGATGTCGCTCACCTTCGGGATGCTCGCCTTCATCACGTTGGCGCGCACGCCGACGGAGAAGTGTCCGAGTCCGCCGAGCGTGCCGCCCTGTCCCAGGGTCGGGTTGCCGCCGGCGACCCACGTACCGATCTGCATGTTCATGTAGTTGAACAGATCGGCGACCTTCTGGCAGGCGTCGCCGCCGTGAAGCGTGACGCCGACGATAGCCGGATCGGTGCAGTGCGAATCGACTGACTGGGCAGGTAGCGCGGCGGCGGCGCCGGCGCCCAGCGCGAACGCGAGAACGAGCGTGCGGTGTCGAATGTCCATCGGGCCTCCAGAGGCGCTACGCGAAAATGACGGCCCCGGTTCCGCGTCGCGTCTCACCGAGGACCCATGCGGGCACCCCGGCCGCCGCGGCATGGGCGATCACCGAGTCGGCCGCAGCAGCGTCCGCGAGCACTACCATTCCGACACCCATATTGAAGGCGCGCAACATCTCCTCGCGCGCCACACCACCGGCCCTCTCGAGCGCCAGAAACTCATCCGGGATCGTCCAGCTATTCGTGTACACCACCGCATCGATGTCGGCGGGGAGCGCACGATTGAGATTCCCCGGAATTCCGCCGCCCGTGATGTGCGCCATTGCGTGCACCGTACCGAGCACCTGTCGCAGCGCCGCGAGGTACGAGCGGTGCACGCGGAGGAGCACGTCTGCCACGGTACCCGCGAAGCCCGGAAAGGTGTCGTGCGATGTGAGCTTCATGCGGTCGGTCACGATTCGGCGAGCCAGCGAGTAGCCGTTCGTGTGCAGTCCGTTGCTCGCAAGGCCGATGAGCGCATCGCCCGCGCGCACGCGCGCCGGGCCCAATACCGCGGACTCCTCGACGCAGCCGACGATGAATCCCGCGAGGTCGTAATCCGGTGGTGTGTACAGCCCCGGCATCTCCGCGGTCTCTCCGCCCACCAGCGCGCATCCATTCTCGCGGCATCCGGCCGCGACCCCACGGACCACGCTCTCCACCACTTCCGGGACGAGCGCGCCGAACGCGACATAGTCGAGGAAGAACAGCGGCGTCGCGCCCTGCACGAGGATGTCGTTCACGCAGTGATTCACGAGATCGTGCCCGATCGTGTCGTGCACGCCGGCATCGATGGCGAGCTTGATCTTGGTGCCCACACCGTCCGCGCTCGACACGAGCAGCGGGGCGCGCATTCCTTCGGGCATACGGAACATGCCGCCGAATCCGCCGAATGCGCCGCGCGACCCCGCCGTGAACGTCGACTCCACGAGGGCCTTGATGCGATCCTTCGCGTCGTCGGCCGCCTCGATATCGACTCCGGCCGAGCGATAGTCGAGCGGCGCAGTCACCCGACGACTTCCTTCTCGAACGCGACGAGCCTGCGGAACTCATCGATGCGCGAATTGAGATCCGCTTCGGTGATCTCGAAGAACCGATCGACCGAAAAGCGCTCCACCGCGAACGAGCCCATCGCGCATCCGCACACGACCGCTCGCCGCATGTTCCCCTCGCTCAGATCGCCGCTCTGCGCCAGATAGCCGAAGAAGCCGCCCGCGAAGGAATCGCCCGCGCCGGTGGGGTCGAACACGTTCTCGAGCGGATAGGCTGGCGCGAAGAAGATGTTCTTCTGGCTGAACATGAAGGCGCCATGCTCGCCCTTCTTGATGATGACGTGCCGGGGCCCGCGCGCCATGATCCACTTGGCGGCCTTGACGAGATTCGTCTCCTCGGTGAGCTGGCGCGCCTCGCCATCGTTGAGCGTCACCAGGTCGACCTCCTTGAGCAGCGCGAGAAGATCGTTGCGCCGGCTCTCGATCCAGAAGTTCATCGTGTCGCACGCCACGAGCTTCGGCTTGCGCACCTGGCGCAACACCTCGAGCTGTAGTCGCGGATCGATATTGCCGAGGAACACATACGGCGTGTCGCGGAACTGCTCCGGGATCTTGGGCGAAAAGTGCGAAAAAACACCGAGCTTGGTCTCGAGCGTTTCGGCGGAATTCAGGTCGTGGCGGTAGCGGCCGCGCCAGCGGAACGATTCGCCCTCCGCGCGCTCGAGTCCCGCGAAGTCGACACCGCGCGCGCGCAGCCGCTCGAGCCTCTCGATGGGATAGTCACTGCCGACGATGCCGACCACCTGCACGGGAGTGAGCAGGCTGGCCGAGGCGGCGAAGAAGGTCGCCGATCCCCCAATCACATTCTCGGCCTTGCCGAAGGGGGTCTCGACGGAATCGAGGGCTACGGATCCGACCACGAGCACGGTCATGTTGCGGCGGTTGAAGGTCGACGAAATTCGAGCATGCGCGGTGCTGCGCTCACATCCGCTCGGGTGCGCCGATGCCGAGCACCGCGAGGCCGTTGCGCAGCACGATGCGGCTCGCGTGGGCGAGGAAGAGCCGCGCGTTCATGATCGCGGCCGGCTCGTCGAGGACATGATGCTTGTGATACCAGGTGTGCACCAGCTGCGCGGTGTCGTGCAGATAGCTTGCCACGCGATGCGGCTCGAGCGCCTCCGCGGCGCCAGCGAGCATGGGCGGAAAGTCGAGCAGCGCCTTGACGAGCTCGCGCTCCTCCGGCTCCACGAGCGCGTCGAAGTCGACCGTCGCGGCATCGAGGGTTGCCGGGTCGATCGCGCCTACGCGGAAGATCCCGCAGAGGCGCGCGTGCGCCATCTGGATGTAGTAGACGGGATTTTCCTCGGACTGCGCTCGCGCGAGGTCGATGTCGAACACCAGTTCCGACTCGGCCTTTCGCATCGCGAAGAAGTAGCGCACCGCATCGCGTCCGACGTCGGCGAGCAGCTCTTCGAGCGTGACGATGGAGCCAGAGCGCTTGGAGAACTTCATCTCCTCGCCATTGCGCAGGAGCTTCACGAGGTTGTGCAGCACGTAATCCGGATAGCCCTTCGGAATCCCGAGCGACAGCGCCTGCACGCCCGCGCGCACGCGGCCGGTGGTGCCGTGGTGATCGGTGCCCTGCACGTTGATCGCGCGAGGAAAGCCGCGCCCCCACTTCGATACGTGGTACGCGATGTCGGGGAGAAAATACGTGTAGGTGCCGTCGCGCTTGCGCATGACGCGATTCTTGTCATCGCCGAATTCCTCGGTGCGAAGCCAGAGCGCGCCGTCTTCTTCGTACGTATGCCCGCTCGCCACGAGCCTGCGAACGGTGGCATCGACCGCGCTCTCACCTTCCTCGCCGCCGAGCATGGGAGCGATAGCGCGCGCGGAACCGGGCGCGTAGAGGCTCGACTCGAGGAAGTAGGTGTCGAAGCTGATGCCGAAGGCCCTGAGATCGCGATCCTGCGTCTTGCGAAGCTCGTTGACGGCGACGCGCACGAACTCGGGATGCGTGCGAACGAAATCGAGAATCGCGGGCGCCAGCGCGGCCGGATCATCGTCGTACGAGCGGCGCAGCGGTTCGGGCATTTCGCGCCCGAGCAGCGCGGCCGCGTCCTTCGCACCGCGGTCGGCCACGTATGCGCGCGCAACGTCCACGACGTAGTCGCCCTGATACCACCCGTCCGGAAAGTGCGCGCCGAGTCCAGCGAGCTCGCGCAGCCGTACCACCACCGACGCCGCGAGATTCGTGATCTGCACGCCCGCATCGTTGTAGTAGTACTCGCGCGACACCGACCATCCGGTCCATTCGAGCAGCGAGCTGATGGTATCGCCGAGCACCGCCTGTCGCCCGTGTCCGACGTGCAACGGGCCGGTGGGATTCGCGGACACGAACTCCACGACGACGCGCCGACCCGCACCGCTTCCGTCTCGCCCGAAGTCATCTCCCTGCGCCACGATCGTGGCGAGGCCGCTCGCGTTCGCGCCTGCCGCGATGTAGAAGTTGATGAAGCCCGGCCCCGCGATGTCGACCTTGCTCACACCCGCCGCTTCGAGATCGAGCTTCTCGACGAGTCGCGTCGCGAGCGCGCGCGGCTTCTCGCCAAGTGGCTTGGCGAGCATCATCGCGAGGTTCGTGCTCCAGTCGCCATTCGCTGGATCGCGCGGGCGCTCGAGCACTGGGGCGATCGTGTTTGGCGCACCGAGCTCACGCGCGGCATCAACCAACGCCGCACGAATGAGATCGACGGGCATCATTCGGAGGAGCTGCTGCTCTTGGGCGCGCTGGGCTTCGACTCGGCCGGTTTCGCCGCGGCGCGCTTCGAGCCGGATGCCTTCGACTCGGACGAGCCCTTCGACTCGGAGGACTTGGCGTCGCTCGTCTTCGCGTCGCTCGGCTTCGAGCTTCCCGACGGGGCGGAATCACCCGACGACTTCGAGTCCGACTTCGACTCACTTCCGCCACCGCTCTCGGATCCCGACGACGGGGCAGTCGCGCCCTCACCATTGGATGACGTGCGCGGAAGACTCTGATCCTTCTTCCCGTCCTTGCCGTAATCCGTGATGTAGAAGCCGCTTCCCTTGAACATGAGTCCGGCACCGGCGGAGATCTTGCGAGTCGCGATGAGGCCGCACACAGGACAGGCGAGCTCGGAGGCACCCCCGCTGATCGTCCGGAAGAACTTTTCAAAGTCGTGCCCATCGGGGCACGTGAACTCGTAAGTTGGCATCGCTCAGAAAGTTACGATGATCGGCGGATGCGGACAATGGAATTATCCGGGGCTGAGGCGCGCCATCCTCGGCGCGTCGCTCCTAGCGATCGCTCACCGCCCCGGCCGGTAGATCCCCCACGCTGTGGCGAGAGTGTCCGCGATTTCGCCGAGCGTCGCGCGCGCGCGAGCGGCATTGATGATGAGCGGCATGAGCTTCGCCGACGTCTCCGCATCGTCCGACGCGCTCGCGGTGCCGAGCGCCGTCAACGCGGCGGACACCGCCGCCTGATCGCGCAACGATCTCGTGCGCGCGAGTCGCACGAGCTGGTCCTGCTCCAACGCGCGAAAATCCGGCGCCGGAATCGCGAGCGGCGGCTCCTCGTCGGTAAAGGCATTCACGCCGACGACGATCGTCTCGCCGCGCTCCACCCGCAGCTGATGCTCGTAGGCTGAGCGGCCGATCTCCTCCTGGAAGAATCCTTCCTCGATCGCGCGCGCGGCGCCGCCGATCTCCTCTACGCGCGCGAGCAGCTCGAGCGCGCGCAACTCGAGCTCCGTCGTCAGCTTCTCTACGAAGTAGCTCCCGGCGAGCGGATCCGCGGTTCCCGCCACGCCGGACTCGTACGCCACCACCTGCTGCGTGCGCAGCGCGAGCGTCGCGGCGTCAACCGTCGGCAGCGCGAGCGCCTCGTCATAGCCGTTGGTGTGCAGCGACTGCGTTCCGCCGAGTACCGCGGCCAGCGTCTGCACCGTCACGCGCACGACGTTCGTCAACGGCTGCTGCGCGGTGAGCGTCACGCCGCCGGTCTGTGTGTGGAAGCGCAGCCGGCACGACGCATCGGCCGCGCCGAAGCGCTCGCGCATGAGGCGCGCGTAGATGCGCCTCGCCGCACGAAACTTCGCGACCTCCTCGAACAGATCGCTGTGCGCGGCGAAGAAGAAGGACAGCCGCGGCGCGAATACGTCGATCTCGAGTCCGGCCGCGAGCGCGCGCATCACGTACTCGATCGTGTTCGCAAAGGTGAAGGCGAGCTCCTGCACCGCCGTCGCACCGGCTTCGCGCATGTGGTAGCCCGAGATCGAGATCGGGTTCCACTGCGGCACCTCCGCCGCGCAGAAGGCGAAGATTCCCGTCACCAGCGCGAGACTGGGCCCAGGCGGATAGATGTAGGTGCCGCGGGCGATGTATTCCTTGAGGATGTCGTTCTGCACCGTGCCCGACAGTTTCTCGCGCGCGATGCCGCGCTCCTCCGCGACGACGATGTACATCGCGAGCAGCGTTGCAGCCGTCGCGTTGATCGTCATCGATGTCGAGACCTTGTCGAGCGGGATCTCCGCCAAGAGCGCATGCATGTCTTCGACGGTGTCGATCGCGACGCCGACTCGCCCCACCTCGCCGGCGGCGCGGGGCGAATCGGAGTCGAAGCCCATCTGTGTCGGAAGGTCGAACGCTACCGACAGCCCGGTTTGCCCGGCGGCCAGCAGCGCGCGAAAACGCGCGTTGGTCTCCGACGCCGTGCCGAATCCCGCGTACTGGCGCATCGTCCACAGGCGCCCGCGATACATCGACGACTGGACGCCCCGCGTGAACGGGAAGCTGCCCGGGTCGTTCAGGTCGCGCTCGTAGTCGACCGGAGCATCCTCCGGGCGGTAGAACGGTTCGAGTGGAACGCCGGCGGGGGTGGTGCGTGAATCGTCGCGCGCGGGCATCAGCGGCTGCGCGTCATCCCCCGACGCCGACGGCGACACCGCTCAGCAGCTCGGTGGCGAGGTCGACCTCGCGCTTGCTGCCGATGAACAACGGCGTGCGCTGATGCAACTCGGTGGGCTGCACATCCATCACGCGATGCGCGCCGTCGTACGCCGCGCCTCCCGCCTGCTCCACCACGT
>DATHJR010000183.1:0-3775 GCA_035286525.1 Gemmatimonadaceae bacterium
CCACTGAGCGAGCGCGATTCGCTGTTCGACGAGAACGTAGTCAACGTGACCTATCTGCAGCACGCGGCGGTGGGCGTCGCGAACGCGCAGACGGGTACCGTGTGGGTCGTCGCCGACTCCGCCAGGGATCCGATATCGGACAGCTGGATCGCGGCGTATCCGATGCTGTTCGCCCCGCGCTCGGCGCTACCGCCGGGCGTCGCGCCCGCGCTTCCGCCACCGGTGGACGGAGCGCGCGTGCAGGGGCGCAAGCTTGCGAGCTTCGGCCTGCGCGGCGAGACGGAGCGGCGCGGCCATCTGCTCCCGGAGGAAGCGGGGTCGGATACCACCCTGTCCGGCGAGAGCGCGCTCTTCTCGGTTCCGGGAACCGATGCCATGCAATGGAGCGGAGCGGTGCTCGATCCGAACGAGCACGCCGTGGGCGTGCTGCTCGCGTCCGGCGGCGCGACGCCGGCAGTGCACTGGCTTCCGCTCGAGCGACCTGGCGCCCGCTGGAGTACCGTTGCCGACCAGCTCCGTCGCGCCCTCGACACCACCGTGTCCGCACCGCGCGACGCGCATGCGGTGCACGGCCGCGTGCGGATGATCCCTCTCGCGGGCGGCCGCCTGCTCTACGTGCAGCCGCTCTACGGGTGGAGAACCGACGGCGCCACACTGCTCGCCGTCGCTGCAACGACGGACACCGTGGTCACGGCCGCGCACACTCTCGCGGACGCGCTCGGAATGCGCGGAGCCGCCCCCGAAGGCGCGGCCACGCCTCTCGCGCCTGCGGACTTCCGCACGGCGGCCGAACAGCTCTACGAACGCATGGCCGACGCCATGCGTCGCGGCGACTGGGTGGCGTTCGGCCACGCCTACGACGCGCTCGGCACGCTACTCAATCGGCCGAGGAAGTAATCGTGCGAAAATCCGAAACTGCCGTCATCGCGCTGGGCGGCAACGCGCTGTCGCCCGCGGGCGAGCACAGCTCGATCGGCGATCAGTTCGCGCACACGCGAGAGAGCCTCGGTGCAATCGTGGACCTCGCGATCGACGGATGGGATCTCTGTCTGGTGCACGGAAACGGGCCGCAGGTTGGCGATGAGCTCGTGCGCAACGAGCTCGCGCGCGCGGAGGTCGCGCCGCTTCCACTCGGCGTGCTCGTCGCCGCGACCGCCGGGTGGATCGGCTACATGATCCAGCAGTCGCTCGAGAACGCGCTTCGCCTGGCCGGGTGCGATCGCGACGTCGCAACGGTCATCACGCAAATCCGCGTGGCCCCCGACGATCCGGCGCTGTCCGCCCCGTCGAAATTCATCGGTCACGAGATCGCCGAGGTTCGCGTGCCGGCGCTGATCGAGCGCGGAGTCGCGGTGAAGCGCGACGCGCGCGGACGTTTTCGGCGCGTGGTCGGGAGTCCGGCGCCGATCGCGGTACACGAGGTCGGCATCATCAGACGGCTCGTCCAGAGCGGCACCATCGTCATCGCCTGCGGCGGCGGCGGTGCGCCGATCTACTACGACGGCGATCGCGGCTGGGAGGGCGTAGATGCGGTCGTAGACAAGGATCTCGCGGCGGCGGTTCTTGCGCGCGATCTCGGCGCCTCGCTCCTCATGATTCTCACCGACGTCGACGGCGTATTTCTCGACTACGGCAAGCCCACGCAGCGGATGCTCGAGAGTCTCACGCTCGCCGAGGCCGCGCGTCTCGATGCGGCTGGAGCATTCGGCGCGGGGAGCATGGCACCGAAGGTTCGCGCCGCCGCGGACTTCGTGCGACGCACTGGTGGCCGGGCTATTATTACCGAGCTTGCGCGCGGCCGCGAAGCGGTACGCGGCGCTGCAGGAACAACTATCATCGCGGAGAACGCGTGAACATACACGAGTATCAGGCAAAGGAAATTCTGCGTCGTGAAGGAGTCCCCATTCCACCGGGCGAAGTCGCGACAACGCCCGCGCAGGTAGAGCAGATCGCCCGCCGCCTCGGCGGCATGGTGGTGGTGAAGGCGCAAGTGCACGCCGGCGGACGCGGAAAGGCCGGCGGCGTCAAGCTCGCGAAGACGCCCGCCGAAGCGGCGGAAATTGGCGCCCGTATCCTCGGCATGCACATCAAGGGGCTGCCGGTGGAAAAGGTGCTCGTTACCGCGGCCGCGGACATCGAGACCGAGGCGTACGTCGGGATCATCATCGATCGTGCGTCGAAGCGCGCGGTGTTCATGGTGAGTCCCGCGGGCGGCATCGACATCGAGGAAGTCGCCGCGACCGCTCCCGAAAAAATCATGCGCCTCCCCGTCGATCCGCGCTACGGGCTGCAGCCGTTCGAGGCGATGCGCATGGGATTCTTCCTCTATCGCGAGATCACGAAGGCACGCGCGGCTGCGCGCATCATGCAGCAGCTGTACCGCGCCTTCATCGATAGCGGCGCATCGCTCGCGGAGATCAACCCGCTCGTCACCACTCCGGATGGCGAGGTGCTCGCCGTCGACGCGAAGATGGTGATCGACGACAACGAGCTCGATCGCCGCCCCGACATTGCCGCGCTGCGCGACGAGAGCGCGGAGGAAACGGGCGAGCTGCAGGCGCGTCGCGCGAACCTCACCTTCATCAAGCTCGATGGCAACGTCGGGTGCATCGTGAACGGCGCCGGGCTGGCCATGGCGACCATGGATCTCGTGAAGTACTACGGCGGCGAGCCGGCGAACTTTCTCGACATCGGCGGCTCGTCGAGTCCCGAGAAAGTCGTGAACGCACTGCGGATCATCACCGCGGACGCCGGTGTGAAGGCGATCCTGTTCAACATTTTTGGCGGCATCACGCGCACGGATGACGTCGCGAACGGAATCGTTACCGCGACGCGCCACAACCCGCTCACCGTTCCCCTCGTGATTCGTCTCACCGGCACCAACGAAGACGCAGCACTCGCCATTCTCTCCAAACATGGCTTCCCTGCGACGCGCGACATGGACGAGGCGGTCCAGCGAGTGGTAGCGCTGGCGAAGGAGGGTGCCGAGTGAGCGTCTACATCGACAAGTCGAGCCGCGTGATCGTTCAGGGGATCACGGGGCGCGACGGTTCGTTCCACGCGCGCCAGATGCGGGAGTACGGCACCGCCGTCGTGGCGGGGGTCACACCGGGGAAGGGCGGTCAGAAGTTCGATGGCGAGGTTCCGATCTTCGACACCGTGGCGGATGCTGTCGCGCAGACGAAGGCCAACGTTTCGGTGATCTACGTGCCGCCGCCGTTCGCCGCGGACGCCATGATGGAGGCGGCCGACGCAGGCGTCGCACTCATCGTGTGCATCACGGAGGGCGTGCCCGTGCTCGACATGACGCGCGTGTATCCCTACGTGAAAGAGCACGGCGCGCGGCTCATCGGACCCAACTGCCCGGGACTGATCACGCCAGGCGAGAGCAAGGTCGGCATCATTCCAGGACGCATCTGCATGGCTGGCCCCGTCGGAGTCGTGAGTCGCTCCGGCACGCTCACCTACGAGGTCGTCGATCAGCTCACGCGCGCCGGTATCGGGCAATCGACCTGTGTCGGCATCGGCGGCGACCCGATCAACGGCACGAGCTTCATCGATGTGCTCGAGGCGTTCGAGAACGACCCGAAGACGCAGGCCGTCGCAATGATGGGTGAGATCGGCGGCACGGACGAGCAAGAAGCCGCGCGCTTCGTGCACGACCGGATGAAGAAGCCGGTAGTGGGATTCATCGCGGGGCAGACGGCTCCTCCAGGCCGTCGCATGGGGCACGCTGGCGCCATCATCTCCGGCTCGGCCGGCACGGCCGCCGAGA
>DATHJR010000184.1:0-6850 GCA_035286525.1 Gemmatimonadaceae bacterium
GCGAACATCGGCGTACGCATCGAGGACGATTACTTCGCCACCGACGCCGGCGTCGAGTGGATCTCGCGCGGCCCGCGCGAGGCGAGCGAGATCGAGCAGATGATGCGCGTGCGGGCCGCGGCGCCGGCGGCGCGCGATTCATCGATCGTGAACTGGTACCGTCAGACTCAACCGGACACACGCTAGGCCGCGCGCGACCTCAGCCCGTGGTTCCGTGCAGGATGCCGCTCCGCACACGCACGGCCTTCGCGGATGCACCCGGCAGCGGCACGATGCGCAACTGCGCGCGCCAGGTGAACTGCAGCGGTGCGACGAGTGACATCTGCTTGCCGGCCCGAATGACGGTGATCGGGATCATCGCGCTCTTCGCATCGCCGTACTTCGCCCGCAGATGCTGCGCGAGGGACGGAGCGTCTCCCGGGATGTCACCCACCGCCACGAGATCGTCCCCGGCCTGCACGCCCGCCTGCTCCGCCGTTGAGCCGGGAGCGACGGCCGTGACGCGCATCCCGTTGTCATCCTGGCCCATGGTGACGCCGAGCACCGGGATGCGCACCGAGTCGGAGAGCAGCTGGAGGCCGGCGAGCGGAAGCACCGTTTGCCAGGGATACGGATCGCGCCCGTCGACGTAGCGCGCATCGAAGTCGCCAAAGGACTTTCCGTTGGCGGCCGACTGCACTGCCTTCCACCACTGGTCGCCCGTAAATCCCTTGCCCGCCTTGTACGCGTCGTGATAGAGCGCGCGCATGACGTCGTCGAGCGATCGATGATTGTCGCTCGCGTCGCGAATGAGAATGTCCAGCAGCAGTCCAGCGAGCGAGCCCTTTGGGTAGTACGCGTCCGCCGTGCCGTCGGTTGGCTTGATCCACGCTGAGAGCGAGGCGTCAGCGAGACTAAATGGAGGAAGCGCGCCGATCTCGCCAATTTTTCCGGCGGTCGTTGCGAAGAAGGCGCTCGTGTCGCTCACGCCGCTGCGCACGAGCGCGAGGTCGGCGTAGTAGTCGGTGACCCCTTCGCTCATCCACAGCCACGGCGTCGGCTGCTCGTGCGCGTACTGATACGGCCACATGTCCGCCGGCCGAAGTCGCTTCACGTTCCACGCGTGAAAGATCTCGTGCGCATACACCGACGTCAGCACCGGCTGCCCGATTGCGAGCACGTTCGTGAGATCGACGTGCGAGTTCTGGTGTTCGAGCCCGACGATGCCGCCAAACGCGGTGTCGGCGATCTGCATCACCGTGTACATCTTCCACGGTGTTTCGCCGAATACCGCCGCCTCGACGCCGATGATCCTGGAAAGATCGGTGAGCGTGCTCGTGCGACGAGCAGCGCTTTCTACGGAGGCCGGGTAGCTTGCGAATCGCAGCCACCCATCACCCACGCGCGTGCTGTCGAAGTCGAAGCGGCCCGCGACGAAGGGCATGTCGACGAGGTCGTGATAATTCGGCGCGGTGAAGGCGTTGCGTGCGCCCTGCGTCATTCCGGTGGCCACTCGCCACCCGGAGGGCACGCTGAGCTCCACGGTGCTCGCGAACTCGAAGGGCCGACCCGCCGCGTACGGGAAGAGATTTGCCCCGTTCAGCAGCGCGAAGTCCGGCTGACTCCACGAATTCGAGTTGTCGAGCGAGTCGTTTCTGTACTCGAAGGAAATCGACACCGCGCCCGCGCCCGCGGGCCGGATGCGCCATGTCTGGTAGTCGGCCTTATCCCATGCCAGCGACTTGCTACCGCTCGTCGCCGCGAACGCGGACACGTTTTTCGCCCAGTAGCTCAGCTCGTACGCGCCGGGTGTCCATGCAGGCAGCGACAGAAGCACCGGATCGGCCGAGGCGACCATGAAGGTCATCGCGACGCGGATTCTGCGCTGCGCGGCGTCGGCGCTGTCGATCGCGATGTGGTAGCCGACGCTGGAGATCGGGGCGGAGATCGTCGCGGACAAAACGGCGGGCGGTGCCGGACGCTGCTGCCCCGCGACCGGTGCACTCGTGGCGGCCGAGAGCATCATCAACAGCAGAGCTCGTCCACAAAAACGGAGCATTCGAGAGCCGAGTTGGAGTTGGGTGAAGCTAACGCGCCGGCACCGTGGCGCCACCTCTCATGGGCTCATGAATTGCACTATTGGTCGTATCAGGACAAGTCAATATTTCACAACGAGATAGACTATTTCATCCGAGCTGTGGCGCCGCTGTGCATTTTATTTCCGGACTACCATTCCCCGTCCTGGGGATCGACGAGAAGGGGACGATCTGCGAGAGCAACGGAACTCTCGAGCGTGAGGTCGGCCAGGACCATTCTCTACATGGTCGTTCCCTTGCCGAAAGCCTGGTTCAGGGCTCCGAGCAAACGATCGACTTGATCCTCGGCGCACGCGCCGGCGAGAATCGCGTGGTCCAGCTTGCCTTCGCGGGAGTCAACTCCAAGCCACGCACTTTTTGCGTCATCGTCGAGGGCGACACTCGGTGGCTCATGGGCCAGCCGCGCGAGTTCGACGAGCAGCGCGACGCAGTCGCCGCGGCGCACGAGCGGGCTGAGGCGCAGACGGACGAATATGCGCGGATCAGCCAGGAGCTCCTGACGGCCAACGACCTGCTCGCGCATCGCGCGCGGGCGCTGATCGAGGCAAGCGAGACCAAGGCGCGTTTCCTCGCGAGCATGTCGCACGAGCTTCGAACGCCGCTCAACGCGGTGCTCGGCTACGCGGGACTGCTCCGCGACGGTGTGTACGGCACCATCAACGAGCCACAGGAGCGCGCGGTGCAGGCCATCGTGCGCCGCTCGAAGGATCTGCAGCTGCTCATCGACGACGTGCTCGACCTCGCGAAGATCGAGTCCGGACGCGCGGAGCCGCGTGTCGATGAGTTTGACCCAAGCGCGGTGCTTGCGGAGGTGAAGGAGGCAATCGACGCCTTCGCGCGCGACAAGAATCTCCGGGTGTCCGTGCGTACGAAGATCAGACGGCGCGTACGCCTCGACCGCGCCAAGTACAAGCAGGTGGTGCTCAACCTTGCATCGAATGCCGTGAAGTTCACTCCCGAGGGAGGCGAGGTGGAGCTCTCCGCCGAGGAGGGCGACGGGGAGACCATGCTCACCTACGTGCGCGACACGGGAATCGGCATCGCTCCCGAGAATCTCGACCTCATCTTCGACGACTTTCAGCAACTGGAGACCGGAAACACGCGCCGCTTCCAGGGAATCGGACTCGGCCTCTCGATCGTGAAGCGCACGGTCGAGCTGCTCGCTGGCGACGTGACCGTGAAGAGCGAGCCGGGGCGCGGCACCGCGTTCTGCCTCCGCTTCCCAATGCGGCCCCATGGAGAGGCGCTCGTCGGTGAGTCCGGCGCGATTCCGGATGAGAGCGCGCTCTCGAACGATCCGATCCTCCTCGCGATCGACGACGATCCGGAGGTGATCGCGCTGCTGCGCGACTCGCTCGCGCCAGCGCACTTTCGTGTAGTCGGCGCGCTCAACGGCGATCGCGGCATAGAGCTCGCGCGCATCCTCAAGCCGTTAGCGATCACGCTCGACATCATGATGCCGGAGAAGGACGGCTGGCAGGTGCTACGCGAGGTGAAAGCGGACCCGGAGCTCTGCCGCATTCCCGTGATCATCATGTCGATCGTGTCCGAGCGCTCGCTGGGCTTTTCACTCGGCGTCACAGACTACCTCGTCAAGCCGGTGGACAGGCGCGTGCTGATCGACGTGCTCGAGCGTCTGCGCCAGCGGAAGGTGATGCAGAGCGCGCTCGTGGTCGACGAGGACTACGATGCGCGCACGCTTCTCTCCGATCTCCTTCGCTCGATGGGGCTGCGCGTGCGCACGTGCGATACCGCCGCGTCATGCATCGACTCGCTCCAGAAGGAGCCGGCCGATCTGCTTTTCCTCGACGTGGAAATGCCGGAGCGCGAGGTGTCGCGGATCGTCGACTTCGTCAACGGAGACCGTCGCTTCGAGAACACGCGAACGGTGGTGATCACGCGAAACGATGTCGATGGGGAGAAGCAGCAATGGATGCGCGACGCGGCCGCCGAGGTGGTGTACGAGGGTCACGAGCACGCGGAAGCGCTACTCAACGATCTTCGCGGCGCGCTGACGTCGTTGGGGGCGGCGGTGTAGCACCGGCCTCGGGCACACCATGGGCGGCGTGTGCAAGTGCGGCGCACGCCGGCGTCCCATGTGTGTGCGGGCCATGACGGCTCGCCGCTCACATCGAGGACGACATGCGGAGAGCCCCCTTCCTGCTGTGCATCGCGACGCTGATTGCCGCCTGCGGCCACGATGCCGCGCGTCCCGCCGAAAAAGATCTACGCTATGAGGCGTCGAGGGCGCGCTCGCGGATCGGCGCGCCCGCGCTCATGGAAGTAAAGGTGGAGGGAGCCGCGGGAAATGTCAGGCGGGCGGATGCTCCCGCCTCGATCGCAATGGATAGCGGCTCGGCACCGATCGCCTCTCCGCGCCCGGGCCGGAGCGACTCGGCCATCAGCTCGATGATCATCCGCACGGGGCAGGCGAGCGTACAGGTCGACTCGCTCGAGCGCGGCATTCGCGCCGTGCGCGCCCTTTCGAGCCGTGTCGGGGGATACGTCGCCAACAGCTCCATCTCGTCGGGCGACGAGCAGATGCACACCGCGACTCTCGAGATCAAGCTTCCGGCGGCGCACTTCGACGACGTGATCAACGGATTGCAACCTATCGGCTCGCTCGAATCGGTGAGCGTGAGCGCGGAGGATGTGGGGGAGGAGTTCGTCGACGTCGCGGCGCGCGCGGAGAACGGCCACAAGCTCGAGCAACGGCTCATCGACATCCTCGGGACGCGTACCGGGAAGCTCAGCGACGTGCTCGCCGTGGAGCGCGAGCTCGCGCGCGTGCGCGAAGAGATCGAGCGCCAGGAAGGCCGGATGCGCTATCTGCGGACGCGGGCGGCGATGAGCACGTTGTCCGTGACCGTACACGAAAAGCCGCCCGTCGTCGCCGGCACGGGAAGCCTCGGCGTTCTCGCCGACGCATTCCGCCAGGCGTGGCGCAACTTCATCGGCTTCATTGCCTCGACCATCGCGGCGATGGGAACGCTGCTGCCGCTCGGAGCCACCGTGACGGCGATCGTCTGGCTGGTGTGGCGGGCGCGGCGAGCGCGCCGGATGGCGGCCGCGGAGGCGAAGGCGTAAGCGTCGGCATGGTTCCGACGCAGCGTTGAACAGGTTCGCAGGCCCGGTGTCTCTTCCCCGGGCCGATGCCGGTCGGCCATATTGCCCCCGTCACTCGACGAGGAGCACATGTCGATTCCCACCCAGCCCCCGCTCAATGCGGAGGCAGACCAGATTCCGATCGCCGCGGACGATGATGTGCACGTTCCCTACGTCGCGTCGACAAAGGAGCTCGCCGAGCTCACACCGGGAGCGATCGCGCTCGGCATCGTGCTCGGACTCGTATTCGCGCTCTCGAGCGTCTACCTCGCGCTCAAGGTCGGGCTCACCGTAAGCGCGTCGATTCCGATCTCGGTGCTCTCGATCACGATCTTCAGATACATCTCGAAGTCGTTCGGAGCGAAGCCCGCAACGATTCTGCAGAACAACATGGTGCAGACCACGGGATCCGCGGGCGAGTCGGTGGCCGCGGGCATCGTGTTCACGCTCCCCGCTCTGCTGCTCCTTGGCTACAACCTGCCATGGACGAAGGTTGCCGCGGTCGCCGTGGTGGGTGGGCTACTCGGCGTCTTCCTCATGATCCCGCTGCGCAACGCGCTCATCGTGAAGGAGCGAAAGACCCTCAAGTACCCCGAAGGAACGGCGGCGGCCGAAGTCTTGATCGTCGGCGAGGAGCGAGGCGTGCAGGCGCGCACCGTGTTCCTCGGCTTCGGGCTCGCGGCGCTCTACAAGTTTCTCGTGAGCGGACTGCACCTGTGGCAGGAAGTGCCGCGATACGTATTCCAACGTTTGGCGCCGACGGGAAAGATCGAGCTGTTCGGCGAGATCCGCGCCGAGATCAGTCCGGAGCTCACTGGCGTCGGCTACATCATCGGCCCCCGCATCGCCGGCTACCTCTTCGCGGGCGGATGCCTGTCGTACTTCGTGCTGATCCCGACGATCAAGCTGTTTGGCGGGGGACTCACCGACATCATCCCGCCGGGCACTGGACTCATCAGCGGCATGGACGCGACGGCCGTGCGCGCGAACTACGTCTACTACATCGGCGCCGGCGCCGTGACGGCGGCGGGGTTGATCAGCCTCATGCGATCGCTGCCGACCATCGTCGCCGCCCTGGTGGGTGGCTTCCGCCGCAACGCGGATGACCGCACGAGCGGCACCGCGCGGCCGCGCACCGATCGCGACCTGCCGATCACCGTGGTGCTCGGTGGCGTCTTGGCGTGCGCGATCGCGATGATTGCGCTGCCCCAGATCGCGATCAATCTCCTCGCGGCGCTGCTCGCTGTGGGCTTCGCGTTTCTGTTCGTCACCGTGTCGAGCCGCATCACGGGACAGATCGGCGCGTCATCGAATCCGATTTCGGGGATGACGGTCGCCACCGTGCTGCTCACCGCGCTGATCTTTCTCGCGATCGGCTGGACCGGTGTCGAGCATCGCGTACTCGCGCTCACGATCGGCGGCGTCGTGTGCGTAGCCGCCGCGGTCGCGGGTGCGACGTCGCAGGACCTCAAGACTGGCTACATCGTGGGTGCGACGCCGGCGCGGCAGCAGATCGGACTCCTCTTCGGCGTGACGACCTCCGCGCTGCTGATCGGCGGCATGATCGCGCTGCTCAACACGGCGCACCGCACCATCGTCGAGAAGAGCTATCCGGGCGTCACCGTGTCGACGATCGATGCCGGCGCGACGGAGACCGTGCAGGGCGTGAG
>DATHJR010000185.1:0-4681 GCA_035286525.1 Gemmatimonadaceae bacterium
CCACAACCGACGACGCCGCCGCCCGCCGCGCGGGAGCCAGCGACGGCGCCTCCGGAAAAGGCGACCACGATGAAGAAGATCGTCTTCGTCATCATCGGCATCGTCGCCGTGGGGGCGATCTTCTGGGGAGTGAAGACCTTCATCTACTCGCGCGGCCACGAGACAACCGACAACGCGCAGGTCGACGGACACATCGTGCCCGTGCTCGCGAAGGTCGGCGGCTACGTGACCGCGGTGCTGGTGCAGGACAACGACTCCGTGCGGAAGGGGCAGACGCTCGTTCGCATCGACGACTCCGAGTACAAGGTGAAGGTGGCGCAGGCGGAAGCCGACCTCGCGGCCGCGCAGTCCACCGCGGGCGGGCGCCAGTTCACGGGGCAGTCGCAGGCGGCAGTCGCCACCGCGACGGGAAACCGATTCGCGGCCGACGCGCAGATCCAGGCGGCGCTCGCGAACCAGCTGAAGGCGAATGCGGATCTCGCGCGCATGCGTGATCTCGTCGCGAAGCAGATCGTGTCGGCGCAGCAGCTGGATGCCGCGCAGGCGGCCGCCGCGAGCGCCGCCGCCGATGTTGAGGCGCTGCAGCGGCAGGCCGCGGCCGCGGGCGGCGCGGTGCAGAACGCGCAGGCCGGCGTGCGCCTCGCGCAGGCGAAGCTGCAGGCGGAGCAGGCGGCACTCGACAACGCGAAGCTGCAGCTCAGCTACACCGAGGTCACGGCTCCCGAAACGGGAACGATCTCGAAGAAGCAGGTCGAGATCGGCCAGCTCGTGCAGCCAGGGCAGACGATGATGTCGATCGTCGCCGACACGGGCACGTGGGTCACGGCGAACTTCAAGGAGACGCAGCTCAACAAGATGATCGTGGGGCAGCCGGTCGCGTTCGAGGTGGATGCCTACCCGGGGTGCGAAGCCGAGGGGAAGATCCAGAGTCTGAGCGGCGCGACGGGCGCCAGGTTCGCGCTGTTGCCACCGGACAATGCCACCGGCAACTTCACGAAGGTGGTGCAGCGCCTTCCGGTGCGCATCGCCGTCACGAAGGGGTGCGGATCGAATCGCCCGCTTCGCCCCGGCATGTCCGTCGTCGCCCACGTCGACACCAGGAAGGAGTGAGACGATCTCCGTGAGTTCCGACTCCCCGCTGCCATCGCGCGACGACGCGCTCGCGCTGGTGCACGAGTACGCCGCGAGCGAATCGCTTCGCGCGCACATGCTGTCGGTGGAGGCGGCGATGCGGGCGTACGCGGTGAAATTCGGGGAAGATCCCGAGCGGTGGGGGCTCGCCGGACTGGTGCACGACTTCGACTACGAGCGCTTTCCGAACAACGCGCACTCGCCCACCGACGAGCATCCGGCGGAGGGCGTGCGCGTGCTTCGTGCGCGCGGGTATCCGGAGGATGTGCTGCAGGCGATTCTGGGCCATGCGACCTACTGTGCGGTCCCGCGCGAAACGAAGATGGCGCAGACGCTGTTCGCGGTGGACGAGCTCACGGGGCTGATCACTGCATCCGCGCTCGTCCGGCCGTCGCGAAGCGTGCTCGATCTGGAAGCGAGCTCGGTGAAGAAGAAGATGAAGGACAAGCATTTCGCGAAGGGCGTGAATCGGGCGGACGTGGTACAGGGCGCGGCTGAACTCGGAGTGGATCTCGACGAGCACATCCAGTTCGTGATCGACGCCATGCGGCCGGTGGCCGATTCCGTCGGCCTGAAGGGCACAGTTGCCGCCGGGTGAGCCGGGCCGGCCAACGCTATGCAGATGCGGTGCGTATGATGGAAACGCCACGATCATCCGACATGACCGCAGTTCCGCTTCACATTCCGCACCGCCCCATGTCCGCCCCGCAGGCTGAGTCGACGCAGCCGGACGCGGAGCGCGAGCTGGTTCGCGAGGCCCAGTCGGGCAGCGAGCCGGCGTTCGCGATGCTCGTGCACACCCACATGCGTCGGGCGTACGCGGTGGCGCGGGCGATCTGCGCCACTCACGAGGACGCGGAGGATGCGGTGCAGGATGGCTTTCTGCACGCCTACAAGGCGCTGGAGCGCTTCCGGCCCGAACAGGCGTTCGCCGCCTGGTTGAACCGGATAGTCGCGAACGCCGCGCTGGATATCGGTCGTCGAAGGAAGGTACGGGATGCCGACTCGCTGCCGGACACGCTTTCGGTGCCGCAGTTCGACCCGTCCGAGCGATCGGAGCTGCGCGGGCGGCTTGGAGTGGCGCTGCGGGTGCTGCCCTCGCGCCAGCGTTCCGTACTGGTATTGCACGACGTCGAGGGCTACACGCACGGCGAGATTGGAACGATGCTTGGTATTCCCGAAGGGACGGCGCGATCGGACCTTCACCATGCGCGCGCATCGCTGCGTGAGCGGCTGCGCGATCTCTGGAGTCAGCGATGAGGATGGAACCGCGTATCGGCCCGGAAGGACGGGACGACGAATTGACCCGCGCCCTGCGCGGATTGCAGGCGCCCCCTGGAGGCGAGGCATTCTGGGAGGGGCTGGAGCGCCGCATCCTCGCCCGCGTCGCCGGCTCGGAGGACGACATGTGGTGGCGCCAGATGGCGCGGTGGCGCCGCGGGCTGGCGGTTGCCGGCGCGGCGGCGATCGTCATCGCCGCGGTGGTTGCCCGCCACTCCAATCACCTGCGCTCGATCGCGGCGTACCAGGAGATCGAGTCCTCTCGAGTCGTTGCGGTGCAGGTCGCGAGCGAGACCGAGCGCG
Source organism: Gemmatimonadaceae bacterium (assembly GCA_035286525.1). GTDB lineage: Bacteria > Gemmatimonadota > Gemmatimonadetes > Gemmatimonadales > Gemmatimonadaceae > FEN-1250. Next base: position 2,716 of record DATHJR010000185.1, read on the forward strand.
AGGCGTCGCGGGACGTCACACTGCGCTACGTAGTGGGTCCATGAGCGGGAGTTGGCGATGAGAAAATCGAAGTCGCTTGCGCTGGGCTTCTTGCTCGGCACTCTGGTGGCGGGCGGTGCGCTGGGCTTTTCGCTGGATCGTGTGCTGACGCGTCCTGCGTGCGATGCGAACACCGATCGGCAGGCCGTGCGCGCCTACATGGCTTCGAAGCTGCAGTTGAGCCCTTTGCAGCGCGCGCAGGTGGATAGCCTGCTCGACATTCGGCACCGTGAGCTCAGCAGGATCGTCGCCCCCGTCCGCCCGCAGCTCGATTCCGTGCGCGAGGCGACGCGCGTGCAGATCAAGCGCCTGCTCGACCCCGGCCAGCAGAAGCGATTCCAGGACTGGGTGGACGAGTCGAGAAAGGAAGAGGCCAAACAGCAGTGACCTCCGCGGCACAATCGACGTTCGAGGCTGCGACTGCGATGTGAAAAGCCGGCCCCGGGCAATTTCCCGGGGCCGGCTTCATCCATCTCCGTGCAGGTGCGTCTAGTAATTCTTCGCGCCATCATCCGTGCGATCAGGATTCTTGCGCTTCAGCTTCTCGTCGATCTTCTCCTCGGCCTTGCCGAGGTTCTTCTGGATGTTCCCTTCGGCCTGCTGCGCGCGGCCCTTCATGTGCTCGCTCTCGTTGTCGACTGCGTCGCCAATATCACCACGGACCTTGCCAATGGTCTCCTTCACGCTTCCCTTGACCTCGTTGGCCAGCCCCTTGTCGTTCAGGTTGTTGTTCTTGTCCATGCTGCACCTCATGCGGTAAGACGTTGACGTCCGGCTCGCCAGCCTGCTGGCGGGCCGTTGGGTGATCCGGTGGCAAGCCACATGCCTCGCGTTGTGCGCATGAGGACGTGCATAACCCTCCTGAGGCCCGCCGCTCTGGCAAACCAGCCGGGTCTCGCCAAGAATGCCGCCGGCCCGCAACTTTCGAGTGCCGCTTTGATCGTCTGCTAGACTTCAGCCGGCGAACGAACCGCGCCCCGAATCCCCCAAACGCTCCTCATGCCTCGATTGTCGTACCTCGGTTGCGCACATGTGAAGGCCACGACGATCGGATTCGCGCTCCTGCTCACCGCGGCATGCGCCACGGCCGGCAGCGCCTCGGGCAGAAATCCAGAGCGAGAGGACGACTTCGCACAGCAAATCGTGCTCAAGCGATTCACCGATGTCGATTTCCAGCTGCAGCTCGCGGGCGAGATGATCGTGCGGAAGGTGCAGTACGCCGGCGCCGACGACATGATCATCCCCGCCTATCTCTTCATGCCGCGGGACACGGCGCGCAGGCACGCGACGATCGTCATGGTCCACGAGGACCTGCACGGCGACTTCAAGACGCTCTACGTGCCGGAGTTGCGCGCCCTCGTGGAGCGCGGGTACATCGTGATTGCGCCGGAGTATCGGGGAAGCACGGGCTACGGACGCGAGCACTACAACGCGATCGATTACGGGGGAAAAGAAGTCGAGGACGTGATTCAGGCTCACGATTTTCTGGAAGCGCTGGTGCCTTCGGCGGATCTCGGCCGGCTCGGCATCATGGGCTGGAGCCACGGCGGCTTCATCACGCTGCACGCGATCTTCCGTCGACCGGAGCTGTTCAAGGCCGCCGTGGCGATCGTTCCGGTGGCGGACCTGAAAACGCGCATGCAGACCCACTCGGCTGACTACGGGCGACTCTTCGCCGCGCAGAAGGCGTACGGCGGCACCTTCGCGCAGAATCCCAAGCCGTATCTCGAGCGATCCCCGATCACCCACGCCCGCCAGCTGAAGGTGCCCCTGCTCGTGCACGCCGCGGATAATGACAGCGACGTTTTCATCCCAGAGAACCGTCATCTGCGCGACTCGATGGCTGTCGCGGGCAAGGACACCGCAGGACTCTACACCTATCGGGAGTGGCATAATCCCCCGGGTGGGCATCAGTTTTCTCGGGTGG
>DATHJR010000186.1:0-8429 GCA_035286525.1 Gemmatimonadaceae bacterium
GTGTGGCAGACCGACACCATGCCAATCATGATCGACCGCGTGGACATCGCGACCGACCAGCGAGCGCGCCTCACCACGCTCGTCCCGCAGAGCGGCCAGGGCGTGTCGCACGTCTTCGGGGTCGGCCTCGCGGACGATCCCCGTGTCTACATGTACGGCACGGTTGTACAGAGCTCGCAGCTGTTCGTCATCGAGGGCGCGCGTTAGCGACATTTGATGCATGCGTCGATTCCCGCCCACCATCATCCCGCTCGTCGCCGTCGCATTCGCTGCCTGTCCCGCCTCTACCGGCGCGAACTTCTGGCCCGCGTACCCGGTCGGCTCCGTGCACACGCTTCTGCCGTCGCCGACGACGGTCGTGTATGGCGGCTACGATCCCGTCGCGTCGCCGGTGCTACGCGTCACGTCCAGAGACGAGGTGATCGTCGGCGCGGTCTCGACGTGCGGGGCGCGGCTCCTCCAACCGGGTTTGGACACCGGGACGATCGAGCCGGCGTATCGCGCGATAGCAGCCGCGGTGGCCGACTCGACGCTCCGCCGTGGCCCGGGTGGGCACATCCTCACCGGCCCGATCTACATTGACGGGGCGGAGCCGGGCGACGTGCTCGAGGTGAGGATCGAGACGATCGCTGTCGATCTCCCTTACGCGTGCAACGGCTTCGGACCGCGCGGCGGCTTCCTGCCCGAGGATTTTCCCGGCGAGTCTCGCTTCCGCGTGATTCCGCTCGACCTCGAGCACATGGTGGCGCGATTCTCCGATTCGCTCGGGATCGCGATACCACTGCATCCGTTTTTCGGGAGTATCGGTGTCGCGCCGCCACCCGAGCAAGGACGCATCAACAGCGCTCCGCCCGGCACGCACGCGGGGAACCTCGACAACAAGTTGCTCGTCGCCGGCACGATCCTCTACATCCCGGTACACACGCGCGGCGCACTACTCGAGATCGGTGACGGCCACGCGGGGCAGGGTGACGGAGAGGTGGACATCACGGCGCTCGAGACGGCGCTGCGCGGAAAGTTCCAACTCATCGTGCGCAAGGACCTGCACTTCGAATGGCCCCGCGCAGAGACGCCCACGGCCTGGATCGCCATGGGCGCCGATTCCAATCTGACCGTCGCGACGAAGATCGCCACCCGTCAAGCAATCGTGCTACTCGGCGACACCTACCACCTGTCGCGCGAGGATGCCTACCAGTTGCTGAGTACCGCAGCGGACGTGCACATCACGCAGCTCGTGGACGGCACGATGGGCGCGCACGTCGTGATTCCGAAGCGCCTGTTCGCGGGAGCGCGCGTTCCCTAGTCACGCCAGGCTCCCCACCGCCTCGCCGATTCGTGTGACCGCCGCATCGAGGTCCGCCTGCGCGGATGCGAACGACAGGCGCAAGCATCCCTCCCCGCGCGAGCCGAACGCCGCTCCGTCGATGGCCGCCACCCCGTACTCCTCGAGTAGCCGGTCGGCAAAGGCCCGCGAGGTGAGACCGTGCTTCGCGAGCAGGGCGGAGAAGTCGGGGAACACATAGAATGCGCCGGCCGGCACCGGGCACTGCACGCCCGGCAGCGCGTTCAGGCCGCGCACGAGCAGATCGCGCCGCGCGCGATAGGCGGCGATCTGCGTCGCCACCATGTCCTGCGGTCCGGTCAACGCCGCAATTCCCGCGCGCTGGATGAATGGCGGCACGCAGGTGTGGCCGTTGACGGACATGGTCACCAGCCGCTCGACCCACTCGCTCGGAACCGCGAGGTAGCCGAGTCGGTAGCCGGTCATCGCGTATGTCTTCGAGAAGCCATCCACGAGCAGGGTGCGCGAGCGCGCATCGTCAAAGGCGGCGATGGTCGGCGCGCGAACGCCATCGAATACGAGCCGCGAGTAGATGTCATCGGTGACCACGCGCAGATCATGGCGTGCGACCAGTTCCGCGAGCCGCGCCATGGCCGCGGCATCGAGCGCGCCGCCCGTCGGGTTGTTGGGTGAGTTCAGACAGAGCACCCGAGTGCGCGCACTGATGCGCCGCTCCATGTCGTCCACGTCCGGCGCGTTGTTGGCATCGAGTGCATAGCCGACCGGCCTGCCGCCGGCGAAGCGAGCCACGGACGGATAGATCGGGAATCCTGGGTCGGGAACGAGCACCTCGCTCCCGGGCTCCACCGTTGCCAGCATCGCGTAGAAGACGGCCGTCTTCGCGCTCGGCGTGACGATCACCTGATCGGAGCTCGCCGCGATCCCGCGCGAGCGCACGTCGGCAGCGATTGCCTCGCGCAGCTCGGGCAGCCCTTGCGGTGCAACGTAGCGCGCATCGCCTGCGCGCAGAGCGGCGACCGCCGCGTCCACCACGTGCGGTGGCGCATCCACGTCCGGTGCGCCGAGCTCGAGATGCACGATCGAGCGGCCCGCGTGCTCGAGCTCCATGGCGCGGCGGAACACGTCGAGCGCCCCCTCGCCGGAGAGTTGATCGACCCGTGCCGCGAGCGACGGGACGTTGTCGCGCGCGGCGGTGGCGGCGGAGGGCAGGGTGTGAGTCATGTGTGCCTTAGAGAAGGCTCTTGATCCAGCCACCATCCACCGGGATGGAGGCGCCGGTCGTGTAGCTCGCACGCGCGGAACAGAGGAAGGCGACCATGGCGCCGAACTCCGCAGGCTCGCCGAGGCGACCCATCGGAATCTGACTTTCCCATGCAGCGATCGCCACTCGTGGCGTGATCCCCTGGATCGACGCTGTGCGACTCGCGAGCTCCTCCACGCGGGCCGTGCGCGTGTAGCCGGGCATCACGTTGTTCACCGTGATGCCGTGTGGCGCGACCTCGTTCGCCAGCGTGCGCGCGAAACCGGTCACGGCGGCGCGCACGCTGTTCGACAGGATCAGGTTATCCACGGGCTGCTTGACGGCGATCGATGTAACGTTGACGATGCGTCCCCATCGCCGCTCACGCATTCCCGGCAGCACGCCTCGCACGAGCTCCACCACGCTCGTGAGGTTGGCGCGCACGGCCGCGTCCCACGCCTCGGGCGCGTGCGTCTCGAAGGGACCTGCCGGCGGTCCGCCGCCGTTGGTGACGAGGATGTCGACGCGTCCGAACTCGCGGTGCGCCGCGGACAGGACGGCGGCGATGCCCGCCTGCGTCGCGACGTCCGCTGCGACGTCCACCACCCGCACGCCGGCTGTGCGGCGGATGTCCGCGGCCGTTGCGCGCAGCGCCTCCTCGCCTCGCGCGCAGAGCACCAGCTCCACCCCCTCGGCCGCGAGCGCCTCGGCTGATGCGCGTCCCAGACCGCGGCTGGACGCAGCGACCAGCGCGACCTTCCCGCGAATCCCGAAGTCCATCGCTATTTCTTCACGTTCGAGTGGAAGTAGCCGTCAGTGTGGTCGAGCCAGTCCTGGCGAATGGGGCTGAAGATGTCCACGTCGAGCGTGTCTTCGAGTGCCTCGGCCCCGTGCGGCACGTTTGACGGGATGTGCAGCACCTCGCCCGCGCGCACGATCACTTCCTCGGCCCCATCCTCGCCGATCCAGAATTTCAGCGCCCCCTCCAGGATCCAGGTGATCTGCTCGTTCTCGTGTGAGTGTTTCGGGACGATGCATCCCTTGTTCAGGTATACGTGCGCCAGCATCATGCGGTCGCCGGTCACGAGGCGACGCGAGAGCTGCGATGTGACGGATTCCTTGGGCAGGTCGGCCCAGCGGAAGTGGCGGACGGTGGTGTGCGAGGACATGACGACCGGGGTTGAAGACGGAGGAGAGGCAGCGGCGGGGATGCCCCTGTGGTGACGATACTCGAACGTAACGCTACGGATTGCGAGTTGGCAGCACTGGCGCAGGAGGTGACAAGCGGCCTCGACATCCAGGGTGCGCGCTGAAGGCGCTTCCCGCCGATAGTCAGCATTGTCTTACATCTTGCTGACTTCCGCCGTCGTTGCCGAATCGCGCTCTCCCGCGGAGTATATCCCGCACGTCTGCTGACGTATTGCCAATGCCGACCTGCGCGGAGAGTTGCGGTTGATGAGCGGCATGCCACTCGTTCCTTCCCTTGCGGACGTGGTCCGGCCCTCGAGCGCGTCCGACATCGAGATGCGTCGTTCCTCACCAGCGACGCGCGTGCGCATCGAGTCGGTGGATGTCGTGCGTGGTGTGATCATGATCATCATGGCGCTCGATCACGCGCGCGACTTTTTCGGCATCCCGGGCCAGAATCCGGTCGATCTCTCAAAAGCCTCCGCGGCGCTCTTCCTGACGCGCTGGATCACCAACATCTGCGCCCCCGTCTTTTTCCTGCTCACCGGCACCGGCGCGTACCTCTCGCTGCGCCGAAAGTCTCCGGGCGAGCTCTCGCGATTCCTGTTCACCCGCGGCCTCTGGCTGATCTCTCTCGAAGTGGGCGTTGTACGCTGCTTCGCCTACCAGTTCAACTTCGACTATCGGCTGACGATGCTGATCGTGCTCTGGACGCTGGGATGGTCGATGATCACGCTGTCCGTACTCGTGCGCTTCCCGACGATCGTCGCCACGGTGTTCGGAGTCGTGCTGATCGCGGGGCACAACCTGCTCGACTCCGTCAACTCCACGAACCCACCATGGGTGATTCTGCACGGACCGGGCTTCGTGCTCAACACGCCGAGGATCGTGGTATTTGCGGTGTATCCGCTCATTCCGTGGGTCGGCGTCACCGCCGTGGGCTTCGCCCTGGGCCAGGTGTATGGGTGGAATACCGACCGGCGACGCGCCTTCCTGCTGCGACTAGGCGTCGCACTCACGGTCGCGTTCGTCGCCCTTCGTGCGATAAACCGTTACGGCGATCCCAATCGCTGGTCGACGCAGAAATCGGCGGTGTTCACGGCGCTCTCGTTCCTCAACACGGTCAAGTATCCACCGTCGCTACTCTTTCTTCTCATGACCCTTGGCCCGGCACTCATCCTCCTCTGGGCCACGGATCGGCGAACGCCGCGCGCGCTGCGTCCGGCGCTCGTGATCGGCAAGGTGCCGATGTTCTACTACGTGCTGCACTTCACGCTGATCCATCTGCTGGCGGTCGCCACCTGCTACGTGCGCTACGGATCCGCGCACTGGATGTTCGAATCTCCGGATCTCGGACACTATCCGATGTCGCCGCCGCCGGGCTGGGGATGGTCGCTGCCGGTTATCTATCTGACGTGGGCGCTCGTCGTGCTGGCGATGTATCCGTTGTGTCGATGGTTCGCGGCGGTCAAGCAGCGCCGCAGCGATCCGTGGTTGAGCTATCTCTGATCGACGAGGTCCGCGCACTGCGGGCGAGTGAGCGCACACTTGCCGCGCGCTTCAACGGCCCTCTCGGTCTGGCGCGAACGTTCGGAATCGGTCATACTCGCGAATCTCGTGGAACGTGAGCGTCGCTATGAAGACCATCGAGCTGTTCGAAAGTACTACGGCCCGAGAGCCACTCCTGCCTACGACCGTCGAGTTCTCGCTTCACAAGCGAACTCGAAGCGTGCTCGAGGCATGTGCGAGCAACCTGGACGGCCTGATTGCGACCAAGGCCAACCCGTTCGTGTACGCAATCCATCGTGCGTACGCCGACCACTTGCCACTCGTCCTGTCCCCCGACGACCTCTGGCTGTGCATCGCGCAAGCCTTTGGTCTTCACGTCAATCTGCACGCTGAGGCGCTCCGCGACCGCTTCGTGTCACATCGAGGGCAGCTCACGATCGAGGTGAGGCGAGACGGCTTCGTGATGGGCTCCGCGGACAACGACTGGCCCGGTGTCTTCGAGGAATTCTCACAACGGCTCGCGGGTCACCTCGGCGACGTGGCCAACCTCATCGTCGCGGATTTTTCGACGACTACCGCCGTCGAGCGAGGCGTGTCGCAGATCGTCTTGATGAGCGCCATGCGGCCGTATTTCAAATACGACGTGATCACGCTTTGCGGAATCCCGTCGATCACACTCCTCGGCACGCCCGGCGACTGGCGAGCCATCAGGCATAGGGTGGAGGCTTTTGCCCAATACGATCTGGAACGCTGGATCGGCGCGTTGCTTCCGATTCTCGATCAGTTCGTCGCCGCGTCGGCGGGTAACGTGGATCGGGATTTCTGGCAGTCGGTGTACAAGCTGGACGGGGGAAGCGGCGGCCCATACGTCTCGGGCTGGATCAATACGCTCTTCCCCTACATCAAGCGCTACCCGGAGAACGCGCTGACGCACTCCGGCGAATTGCGGGTGAATGAATTCGCGTACTGTTGGGAAGGCGCCAGTGACGATGACAGGGACAGACCGAGGAGTACCCAGTTTCCCTGGGGTCTCTCGCGCGCTCCATTCGGGTGGAACTACTGCTTGACGAACATCTCAATGGAATTCATTGGTGGATTCGTAGGAGTCTCGCAGAACCCGGTCACGATGGCGGTGCGACCGGCGATTGGTTGGGCCGTTCGAAAGACGGCGGAGGCATCGCTCATGAGCGCGAGCTCGAGTAACTAGTCGCCGGCCGGAGAGGCCGATCTTCACGGCGCGGAGCAGTGTGCCGCCGTGTTAAGTACCCTCGAGCCGAGACAATAAAAGGCGGTTTTCGTCACTGGGCGACTGAGCCCTCCGCTCGTGATCGCTATTGTCCTGGCGAGCTCCGCAGCCCACATTGGGCGTCGCGTTACAGACAGGGCGGTGTGACGCGGGTAGTCCCTCGGCCCACGACGAGTGATGAGCGACGAGAGCAGAAATGTCCGGGCCGCGTGAAAGCCGCTCCGGCTGGGCGTTTCGGGCGGCCTCGGTGTGATCGCAAGCGTCCTCGGTGCGTGCTCCGACGGGACTGGACCCAAGGCCAGTCCCCGCATGCACATCATGCTGGGAGCGACCGGCACCGATTCAATCTCAACGACCGTGTCCCCACCGCTGGCGGTCGAAATCGCGATCGACGCAGGGAAGGCCTCCGCAGGCGAGGTGATCTCGTTCACCACCACGCCCACGGGGTCGGCGAGCATCGCGTGGCGTCCGGGACGAGCGTCGAGAAGTATCCGCTAGCGAACGGTGTCCCTCCGCATCACCCATTTTCTATCGCAAATGCCAATTCGACTTTCGTGTCGTGGAATGACTGTCCTAGCCCTTGCGCGCACAGTCGCCGTTCTGGCCGTCGCGGGCTGTGGCGGCTCCGAGCCGACACAGCCCAGTGGTCCCGCTGGCGCGCCGGCGTCGATTCGATTCATCTCGGGGGAGGGACAGAGCGACACCGCCATGGCGTTGGTGACCAATCCGCTCGTCGTGGAAGTGCGCGACGCCGCCGGTCGCCGGGTCCAGGTCGCGCCGATAGCGTTCGCCGCTCTGGGGGAGACGGGCGTCACCTTCTGTTCCGACGCAACGGTCGAATCCTGCGTTCTTCTCGCGCACCCCGATAGCACGTTCGCCGGACAGGGCTCAGTGATCGTGCGACTCGGCAGCATTGCCGAGCCGGTTCGCATCATCGTCAGCGTGCCGGGGACGACGCTGGCTGATACCACCACGCTGACGACTCGTCCCGGGGCGCCCGTGCGCCTCTCAATTGCTCCAGCGGACAGCAGCGCGTACACGGGAAGTTCGTACCGGGTGATCGGTCGCGTTTTCGATCAGTACGGGAACGTGCGTGGCGGGGACGCGATCAGCTTCGCCGAATCCGGCGCTGCTGCGACGATGAGCATGGACGGTGTGTTCCACGCCCAAACGGTGGGACGCGCATTCGCGCTGGTGCACAGCGGAGCCTTCACTGACACCGCGTGGATCACAGTACCGCCTCGCGGTACCATCGCGGCCATTGATGCGTTGGCTCCCGATGGGGAGAAGATCGTGAAGGTCGAGCTGGACGGTTCGGGATTCAAACGGCTCGCTCCCGTCGTGGAGGACACCTACTACGGAACGCAGCCCGACTGGATCTCGCCGAGCCAGATCGCATTCGATGACGGCGGATACAATGCCGAGCGAATCTTCGTCGTCGACACGCTGGCCGTTGTCGGGCGCCTGACGCCGCCGGCGACGCCTACATTCGCCGAGGGCTACGTCGCGGGCGGGCCTGGAGGTGTGGTGTATTTCGATGCCTGGGGAGCAGCGGACTATGGCACGGCTCTGTGGAGAATCTCCTCTCCGGGTGCAATGCCGGTGCGCATTGGACCAAACCCTCCTGGCAATGCAAACGCATGGCAACCGACGCCAGCGCCCGACGGCCAGCGGATGGCCTACGTCGACGTCAACCGGGGCGGATTGAGCATTCTGGACATCGGGACCGGAACAATGACACCGCTGAACATCGCCGCAGAAACGCCACGCTGGTCGCCGCTCGGCGACTGGATCGTCTTCGGCGCGGGCGGCACTCTGCACCTGGTGCATCCCGATGGGAGCGGACTTTCCGACGTCGTCGACGCCCGCCCGTTCGCAGCGCGTGCTGACTGGTCGCCGGACGGCGCATGGTTGATCGTGCGCTCTTCGAGCCGGCTGGAGTT
>DATHJR010000187.1:0-6831 GCA_035286525.1 Gemmatimonadaceae bacterium
CTCGCGAATCTCGCGGTCGGAGAAGATGTGGAGGCTGCGCACCAGCGGCGCGCCGCGAACGCCGGCCACAGGCGGTGCGAGATCGACCTCGATGCGCGCGGGTGCCTGCGCCGCGGCTCGCCCGAGCGGGAGAGCGGCGACCACCACCACGAGGAGCGTGCGGAAAAATTTGTGCACGCTAGAAGCGGTGCCTCAGGCGAACGACCAAATTCGCCCCGTTGCTCCAATCGGTGAGCGACTTGGCGATGTAGACGCCGATGTAGTGGAGGTCTACCCCGGCGCCCGCGTCGTACTTGAAGGTGCTCAGCGATGGGAACGACGTCGACGGATAGCGCAGCTCGCCGAACTGTGGACCCGTGATCCATCCGCGTCCGCCATCCGCGAACGCGACGAGCGCGACGTCGCGATCCACGCGAAAGCGCTGGGCACCGTCGGCATCCTTGCGGCCGAACAGACGGATGCGCGAGTCGTGGCGGAACTCGATTTGGCCGAGCACCATGCGGTCGCATTGCGCCGGGATCCCCGCGATTGGATTCGGGCCGCCGTCGCAGGAGAGCACATCGGGACCACGCGTCGAATTTCGAAAATCGTATCCGGGCAGCGTGCCCGCGCCGCCAAGCGCGAAGCGGCGTTCGAGTGGCAGCTCATTCCCACCGAATCCCGCCCCCGCCACGAGCCTGAAGTTGAGCTGGGCCTGCGGCGACACCCGGTTGTAGCGCGTGAAGTCGACGAGGATTCTCGTGAATCGCGCCCGCTCGATCGCTCCCGCCGCGCTGTCGCGCGCGAGGAATGTCGTGGGGCCGAGCTTGAGGCGGTCGGCGCCGCCCGTCTCGAGCGAGGCGTCGATCAGCCAACCCGTCCACGGATCGCCCACGTTGTTGCGCGTGTCGAGACGAAAGAGCGCCTCGCCGAGCCAGACCCGCCCGTCGTCGAGCACGGGATTCGGGCGCCATATAGAGCCATCCCTGAACAGCGTGTACGGATCGCGAGTCGCGCGCGGCTCCCACCGTTCGTTTCGCACGCCCAGCTCGAGCGACAGCTTGCGTCCATCGTGCACGCTCGCCCACGCATGCACGCCCTTTGTGTTGTAGTAGTCGCGATAGTCCCGGTGCAGGAAGAAGCTCGCGAGCGACACCTCCGCGTCGCGCAGCTCCCACGATTCCGTCGGGGTGACGACATCATAGCCCGCGATGCCGAAGCGCAAGCTGCCGACACCGCCAACCGTCAGTTCGCTGCTCGCGTTCCAGCCGCGATTGTCGCCCTTCCACGCGAAGTCATCGGCCGACCGATAGATCCCGAGCGCCGACACGCGAAGCACGCCGATGCCGGTGTTCTGGCGAATCGATGGCCCCGCGATCACCGGCAGCCCTTCGACGCGATTGTAGGGACCGCCTTCGATAACGAAGCCGTGCCGCTGGCGCACGTGTCGCCTGAGCCAGTGCTTGAACCAGCTCGCATCGGGAATCTCCGCCCCCTCGGGCGATTCGGCGATGATCAGCTCGCCCGCTTGGCGGAACTTCAGCGCATCGCTGTGCGCTCGACTCTCTCCGCCCACGTGCGCGCTGTCGGCGCCGGTAATCGTGCCGCCGGTGACGATGACGTCGTGGTCCACGTGTCCGGTGGGCGCGATCGTCACCGAGCCGTTGACGACGATCACGTTTCCGTGCACCAGCCCTGCGATCGTGAGTGGCCCCCACAACACCGCGACGTTCCCGTTCACGGAGTCGCCGGCGGCAACCGTCGTCGCGCCGGTGTTGCGCAGCGCAGCGATGCCGTTGAACAGGTACGCGATCTCCGATGCGTCGTCGTACGAGAGCCCTGGCGGCGTCGTGTCTGCCGCCTGCGCGCGCGCCCGCGGCGCGAGCGCGGCCGCAGCGACCATCGCTCCCACGATCATCCGCGCCGCTCGTCGCGCGCTCATCATATGCCGTTCCATTCGATCGACAACCTCCGCATGCGCCGATAGAGATTCGGACGGTCCGTGCGAAGCCGCCGTGCCGCCTCGGCCACGTTTCCGTTCGCCGCCGCGAGCGCCTGCGAGATCAGCACCCGCTCGAAATCGTCGAGCGCGTCGCCCAGTGGCTTGTCCGTGTCGGCCACCGCCGGCATCGCACCGGCAGGCACGCTTCGATCGATGGCCAGCACCGCGCCCACATCCGTCGCCGTCACTTCCGCGCCCGCGTGCAGGATGCCGAGCCGCTCCACGATGTTCGCGAGCTCGCGCACGTTTCCCGGCCACCGGTAGCGGCGCATGAGGTCGAGCGCGCCGGCGGTCCAGCGCGGCGCCGGATAACTGCCGCGCGCTCGGCCGAGCGCGGAGAAGTGGCGCACGAGCGCCTCGACGTCATCCGCGCGGTCGCGCAGCGGGGGCAGCGTCATCGGGATGACGTTGAGCCGGAAGTAAAGGTCCTCTCGAAAAAGTCCGTCGGCCACGTGCTTTTCGAGATCCTTGTTCGTCGCGGCGACGATGCGGACGTTCACCGGAATCGGCTTGCCGCCGCCCACGCGCTCGATCTCCTTCGCCTCGATGGCGCGCAGCAGCTTCGCCTGCGCCTCGGCGCCAAGGTCCCCCACCTCGTCCATGAAGAGCGTGCCCTGGTCGGCGAGCTCGAAGCGTCCGATGCGCCGGTCCGTCGCGCCGGTGAAGGCGCCGCGCTCGTGGCCGAACATCTCGCTCTCGACGAGGTCGCGCGGGATCGCGGCGCAGTTCACGCGCACGAACGACTTGTCGCGGCGTGGGCTCCCGTAGTGAATCGCCGCCGCGACGAGCTCCTTCCCGGTGCCCGACTCGCCCATCACGAGCACCCGCGCATCGCTCGGCGCGATTCGGGCGATCAGCTCGCGCACGCGCTCCATCGCGGCGCTGCTCCCCACCATCTCGCCGGTGAGTCCGAATTCCTCGCGCAGCGTCTGCGCCTCGCGACGCGCTTTCCGCAGCTCGAGCGCCGAGCGGATGGTCAGCAGCATCGCCTCGTGTGTCAGCGGCTTCTCGAGAAAGTGGAAGGCGCCGAGTTTCGTCGCGCGCACCGCGTCGCTGAGCTCCGCGCGCCCGCTCATCATCACGATGGGAAGGGCGGGGAACCGTTCGCGGAGCTGGCGGAGTGCAGCCATGCCATCGAGCTCACCCGGCATCATCAGATCGAGGAGCACGGCATCCGGCTCGCGCTCGGTCGCCGCGCGCACACCCGCCGCGCCGTCGGCCGCGGCGCGCACGCTGAAGCCCTCGGCGCTGAGGATCGCGCCGACCATGCGCCGGATGTTCGGCTCGTCGTCGATGACCAGAACCTCCGACATCGGCTACGGCTGCCGTGGCGGAAGTGACTGCTGCCGTTCGCTCAGCAGCTTCGTCGTGAATCGCTGTCCCTCCGAGATCCGCTCCACTTCGACCGCGATCGAGTCGATCGCCTGCTCCATGCGCTCCAACCGGCCCTGCAGCTCGAGCGGGATCTTCGGTTGCACCGCCTCGCGGTCCATCCTGCGCGCGATCGCGCGTGCGATCGGCCAGCCGATCGCGGTCACGCCCATCATGATGAAGAGAACGATCGGTATCAGCTCGCCTGGAATGTCCATTACTCCTCCGTTGCACTCGTTTCGACGGCGCCCCCGTCGATGGGGAGCGCCATCACGATCTCCGTCCCTTCTCCCACCGTGCTCCTTGCTTCCACCGTTCCGTGGTGCGCGAGGATCGTCTGCCGCACGATCGCGAGGCCGAGTCCCGTGCCGCCCGGTTTGCTCGTGACGTACGGCTGCCAGATCGAAGCGAGGCGCTCCGCCGGAATCCCCGCGCCCGTGTCGCGCACGCTCAGCTCCACCATCTCCCGTCCGTCGTACCACCGCCTTCCGACCACGATCGTCACCGTGCCGCCTTCACCGCACGCGTCGATCGCATTCAGCACGATGTTCGTGAGCGCGCGCGACAACGCGTCGTGGTATCCGCGCACGAGCGGCAGCTCGCCCGCATGCTCCACCTGCACTGGCACCCTCGCGGAGTTGAGCGATCGCGCCACCGCGCTCGCCAGCTCCACCAGGTCCACGTCCGCCGCCGTTCCCTCGGGCAGCGTGCCGAACTGCGCGAAGCTCCGCGCCATCACCTCGAGCCGGCGCGATTCGGTATCGAGCACGTCGATGATCTCCGCAATGCGGCTGTCGCCCTCGCTCGCGCGACGCAGGCTCGTGACGGCGAGACGGATGGGTGTGAGCGGATTCTTGAGCTCGTGGGCCACGCGCCGCGCGGTTTCGCGGAACGCCTCGAGGCGCTCGGCCTCGAGCTCGCGCTCGCGGGCGGACGCGAGCGCGTCGGCCATCTTTCGCATTCGTCGCCGAAGCGTCTCGAACTCGGGCGCCCCCCGGCGCGGCGGACCCGCGGGGAGCGGGCGCCCGCGCGCGATGAGCTCCGTCCACTCCACGACCTCGCTCAGCGGACGGCTCAGCTGGCGGCTCAGATGTCCCGCGGTGCGCGACGCGATGAGCGCCAGCAGCACGATTCCGATCGCTGCCACGGCGGCCGCGATCGCCACGGTGCGCGAGAACAGATAGCTCACACGCGACGCCTGCTCGAGCGAGTTCGTGAGCACCTGTTCATGCTCGGCGACCGAGGCTTCCTGGTCGGGCGTCAGCTTCGAGGCACGCGCCGCGGCGATCGCCTTGCGTCCGGTGGCCGCGGCATGCTCCCACGGCGCGCGTCCGCTGAGCACCGGAAGCGCGTTGCGCACGAGCTCCGCCGCGCCCAGAAGCAGTACGCTCGCGGGGACGAGGGCGAAGAGCACGAGAGAGAGGAGGACGCGCGCCCGGAAGCTGAGCCGCTTCACCGTGTCATCTACGGGTGGGTTTTGGGGACTGTTTCATCATGCGACACCCAGAAGCTAGCCATCGGTGGCGACGGCGTGTAGGGCGCGCCCTCCCTCACGTGCCCAACTTGTTGTAGATTACGAGATTGTATGATTCTGGCCCGCCCCTGATGTCGTATGCCTGGACGCTTGAACGCGTCCTTGCCGCACGTGCCGGAGAACACCCGGAGCGCACGGTGTTGGTGGCGGACGGTCGCGCGCTCACGTACGCGCAGGTGAACGCGAAAGCCGCGGCTCTGGCCGCGGCGCTGGCCGAGTTGGGAATCGAGGCGGGCGATCGCATTGCGATCGTGATGCCGAATTGGCCCGAATGGGTGATCTCACTCTTTGCGGCCTCGAAGCTGGGTGCCACGGTCGTACCCGTGAACCCACGGCTCAGCTACCACGAGCTGAAGTACCAGCTTCGGCATGCCGAAGTGTCTGCGGTCATCGCGCTCGAGCGGCATCACGGCGTCGACTATCTGCAGCTGTTCGAGGACATGCTCGCTGAGCTGCCGGACATGCTTTACCTCATCACCGTTGGTGGCGAGGAGCTGTGGTACGACGACCGGATCTTTCAGTTCGAGGATCTGCTGTCGAGTGGGGCTGGACGAGACCTTCCGCCGTTGAACGCCGACGACGATTCGGATCTCGCCCTGATGTACACGTCCGGAACGATGGGCAAGCCGAAAGGCGTGCGCCTCTCGAATCGAGCAATCGTCGAGACGGCGCAGCAAACCGGTGAGCTCCTCGAGATGGAGCCGGTGGATCGCGTCTTCGCGATGGTGCCGTTCTTCACGACGTTCGGACTGTCCGTGCTGGTTGGCGCGCTGACGGCAGGCGCGACCCTGGTGTTGCAGGACGAGTTCGACGCCAGCGATGCTGTAGCGCTGTTGCAGCGGGAACGGGTCACCGTGATGCACGGTGTGCCCACGATGTATCAGCTCCTCATGCGCGCGCCGGATTTCGATCCGGCAGCGTTCCCATCGCTTCGCACCGGCGTCGTTGCCGGCGGAGCGGTGAGTGAGGAGCTGGTGAGGCGCATTCGGCGCTGGTGCAACGTGCAGCTCGCATACGGGCTCACGGAAACCGGACCGACGATGACGATGACACGCTTCAGCGATCCGGCAGACAAGCGGCTCACCACGGTGGGACGCGCGCTCCCTGGTGTCGAGATCAAAGTGGTGGACATCGTCACGGGTGCGCTGCACGGGCCCGAAGCGGTCGGCGAGATTGCCGTCCGAGGGCCGAATGTGATGCAAGGTTATGTTCGCATGCCGACGGAGACTGCCCGGTCGTTCTCCCCGGAAGGCTTCTTCCTCACTGGTGATCTGGGGATCATCGACGAGGAAGGCTACGTGCGAATCGTGGGACGCCGCAGGGAGACGATCGTGCGCGGAGGATTTCGAATCTATCCGCGTGAAGTCGAAGATCAGCTCCGTGCGCATCCCGCGGTGGACGACGTCTGCGTGATCGGTATCCCCCACGACATTCTGGGAGAGCTGGTCTGCGCGTGCGTCGTTCCCGTTGAAGGAGCGGTCATCACTGGCGGCGAGCTAAAGGCGTTCGCACGCGACACGGTGGCCGAGTACAAATTCCCTGATCTCGTTCGCTTTTTCGATGCCTTCCCGATGACCGGGAGCGGAAAGGTGCGGCGGCGAGAGCTCGAGCGCATGGTCGCGCTCGATCACACCGCAATGAGCTCTGCCATTTGAGCTCGCATACTCGATAGGAAGTCATGACCCCGAGAAACAACCGTCCCGTTTCCTCGCCCCGCCCGGCCGCCGTTCCGATTCACCGCGGTCCGCAGGCGATGTCTCCGGTGGCGGCATCACCGTACACCCCGGCGCCCTTTCACACCGCGCCCAACGCAGCACTGCTCATCGACTTCGACAACGTCACGATGGGCATCCGCTCCGACCTCGGCCACGAGCTCCGCAGCCTGCTCGGTTCCAGCATCATCAAGGGGAAGGTCGCAGTGCAGCGCGCCTACGCAGACTGGCGC